>QIEW01000001.1 GCA_003230535.1 bacterium | reverse complement strand
GCCGGGCGGAGCATCTGGATAAGGAGTCGTTAAAGCGCCTGGCCAAAAGTATCCTGCGGGTCTGCCAAGGGGTGGATTTGGGGTCACGGACCCTGGTGCAGGATGAGCCCGACCCCAATCTGCAAATCATCTCCTCCACTGCTTACGGCCCGGTAGCTCTGCTGGAGGGGCTGTGGCGGAAGCTGGGCTTGGATAAACTTTTCTCACCAACTCCTAGAACAGAAGGGATATTCCACCCCGCTAGAGCGGGCTATGCTTGCCATGGTGATAAACCGTTGCCTGGCTCCCAGCTCCAAGCGGGATAATCTGCGCTGGATGCAGGAGGATATTTTTTTTACCGGCGCTGAAGGGATAGAGTTGCAGCATTTGTATCGGGCGCTGGGTTTTCTGTATGCCCATCAAGCGGAGGTAGAACGGGAGATTTACTTCCGCACGGCTAATATAGCGGCGAGGTGTATTTGAAAGCGAAAAACGGTATAATTGGCCATATTTAGCCATTTGACTGTGTCAAATCCGATTTGATTTTTCCTTCGTTTTACACACAAAACCTCACACATTTTCCCTTCAAAATCGCATAAATCAAACCCTGTTGGATTTTATTTCTTCTGATCAATAGTTTCTTATTAACAGTTCCGAGACCTTCTTCTTTCTATGTGCCCCTGCACAGCTATAAGACGTTTCCACTTCAGTTATATAAAACTCCTTAAATAACTCTCTTATCTCCTGTTTATCATTAATGGACATGATAAATTTTCCCTTAAGCTCCAATAGGATGTCTTTCAATTTCTCAAAATCATCTCGGTTGAAGATCTCTTTCCCATAATAATCCTCATAGCCCCAATATGGCGGATCCACGTAAAAGAAAGTATGGGGTTTATCGAATCGGCTTAGAATACGTTCATAAGATAAGTTTTCGATATAAACCCTGGATAGCCGTAAGTGGGCGGCGGAGAGGTCTTCTTCAATCCGAAGCAGATTAAAATTAGATTTTCTAAGCGTTGAAATTGAAAGGGTAGGATTGATTATTCTGCTGGCAAATCCAGCCTTCAAAAGATAGTAAAACCGTACTGCCCGCTGTATATCCGTGAGAGTGTTCGGATCTTCCACCACAAATCTCTCAAACTCATCCCGCGCTACTAATACCCACTTAAAATACCTTATAAATTCCTCCAGATGGTGTTTTATTACCCGGTATAATGTAACCAAATCCATGTTAATATCATTAATTATTTCGACTTGGGATTCTTCTTTCTTGAAAAGTAACCAGGCTGCTCCGGCAAATACTTCCACATAGCACGTATGTTCGGGCATCAAAGAGATAATTTTTTTAGTCAGCAAAGACTTGCCGCCCAGGTACGATAAAAAGCTTTTCATGTTACTCCTTTCCACCTCCCCATTGCCAAAATTATTACTTGTGCAGGCAAAAAAAATATCGCTACAATTGTAACGTCATTGCGATGGGGGAGCAGCACATTATGTGTGTGGCCTGGGTTCACAGGTCGGGGGGAGGTGGCCGCCTCCCGCATTGCCTCCCTTTTTCAGGGTCCTATTTTTTTTATTACTACGCAGGTGTAGTTCTTCTGTTTCGGGACGGTATGAATTTTCCCGGCTCCATCGGTGAATGATACGCAGTATTCGTATCGGGCGGCATCTGGGAAATCATCCGCTGCCGGGGAAAGTTTCACTTTCCCGAGGAGGGCATCTATGACGATAAACTTCGGAGTCGTGAAGTTCTTGGTAGTTCCATCGGCGGTATCCTCCATCCTCAGTGTCAGACCGCTAATTCCCGTCAGGTCGATAGGTGTTACCCCGTCATCAAGCAGCAGACTGAGTGGAATAGGATCTGTATCGCCAGCCCTAATTCCACCGTTTCCATTCACGATTCCCATTCAATCTGTCCTTCCTCTGCCAGCCATTCAATTTGGCCATTTTTGACCTGCCATTCTATCTGTGGGTATTTCAAGTCAAGTCCAGCTATGGAAATAACCGCCAGTTCCGCCCTGGCATCGATCGTCGGATAATAATATGGATGAAACCGAGGCAAAACCGGTCTGCATAATTCCTGATACCAGGTGTCCACTAAAGGAATTGGCTTAAGATAAATCTCTGGTGGCGACATAAGGTAGCCGGCGCCAACAATCCTTCTGGTTGGGGTAGATATCGGCTGGAACCAAGAGTCCATATCGGGGACAGGGACAGAAACAATTTCCACAAAGGCCGGACTGGTATAAACGGGTGGTCTGGCAATCCTAACCGGTTCGGCTATTGGTTGAACCCATGATTCAACGGGTGGAACAGGCGGCGGAGCAGGCGGTAGTACCGGCCTTGTGGTCGGCACAACATAAGCATGGCTCACAGCAGCTCGAACCGGCTCCGAAGACTGAACGTGCCAGGCATCCACCGGCGGGACTATAGGTGCGGCAACAACAACCACAAACGCCAGGCTTGAAGCGAAAACCGCCGCCCTAAACCTACTCAGCCGCACAGGATCAGGGCTCTGGCTAAACCATTTTAAAACAGCCGTCGCCTCCGGTTCCAGACTAACAGGTTCAGCTAATTGTTGGTATTGCCACAGTTTCATTTATCGTTCCGCAATTATAATCCTTCTGGTTTCTTGATTTTCTATGATCTCAAGCTTCATTTCTGCTGGTATGCAAGCATCACATCCAGGATCGCCGCAGGTAATCTTATGACATCGCAGACAAAAACCTCTCCTGATACCGGACCCTTTGACAGAAATAAAATGCTTCCCACAGTGACAGCACTGCATTGTATGTGCCACTTCCACACCATCGACCATGATTGCGCCGCTAGGTTTTCTCTCGAGTTTAGCACCCGGGAAAATGTTCTCCATGACAACCTCCCGCTTGCAAAAGGATAAGCAGGGGAAGGTAAACCCTCCCCTTGAATATCCTTTCAATGCTACTCCTCATAATGAACACAGCAATTGACATTCACGGCGCCCGTGACGGTAATTACCTGGACTCCAGCGCCATTGTTGGCGCTGGCCGGCAGGACAATCTCCCCGCCTGGAGCCGCCACCCAACGGAAGGTTGCGCGCTGGTTCTGCGCCCACTGGAGCAGGATCTGATTGGCAGTGTACGTAGGCTCGGCAGAATGAGCCTCACCTGCTGATGCCAATGCAGCCGGATCAGCTGGATCAAGTGGCTGTGGTGTGACCGACGTCGAAGTACCGGGAGCGGTGAACCGCTGGAGCACATACTCCGCCGCATTATCCGCAGGGGTATCATCCGATCCCATAATAAGATCGTAAATCTTGGGCCGGATAGTTGCTGCCGAAATCAACGCTAATATTGTTGTGTTTAGCGTATTTGTATCCCTGCCATCTATTGAATATCGCTTTCCCATTTCTTTTCTCCTTTCTACTGTTATTTTTAATATCCAACTACTTCTATTTTTTCGGGGTATGGGCTTTCTGTTTTCGGGTGCCACATATCGGGGAAGATAGTCGGCCCTCCCGAAACATATTCATCAGCCCCGATATCCCAACTCCCGCTTCTGGTGTCCCCGTCAATATCATCAGAGAACAGACCTGATCCAGGGTCAGAGACCCCATAATCCTTGGCGCCGGCATCGTTCGAAGCTAAATGATAGTCGTTTCCGGCAGCATTGGCGAAGGTGAACGTCTGGCTGGCTCGATCATTCGCTCCTCCGGTCGTGTCAGAAGTGCTGGAAGCATTGTAGTCTGACGTGGGATCGAATACTCCCGCATAGGCTTCTATCGAGGGGTTATCGACCAGATTGTTTTTGGCAATCTTGTTTGTGGCTGTACCAAGCATATACAGCCCACGTTCTGCATCTACAATAGTATTATTGTAGATGTACGTAGAATTACTTCCGTTTGACACGATTCCTTGCAGGCAATCGAAAATAATATTATTGTAAAAATAATGCCCACTCCCACCTGAGCGATCATCTATGCCTCTTGCTCCGCCATGCAGAAGACAATACGCAACACGAATTTCACCGGCAGCCGCCGTATGGATATACATGAGATAGTTGTTTTGACTGGGCATCGAAGCTTCAATGCCATAAATCCTCACATAATCCTCATAAGTTCTAATCGCATAACTGGAAACAGCCAGTCTATATCCTGTCCCTGGCGTCCCGTCGTGTCGTTCACTGGCCGGCGTCCGTATTTCGATGTAGCGGGTAGCATCTGTTGTCCAGCCGCTGAGCAGAACAGTTACTGTATCCTCGAAATTATAGCACTCGGCTATGTGGATTTCGTCAAGGGTAGGCAAATCCCCTTGTTCTCCAGCTTCCCAGGCGGAGAGAGAGGTGTAGTCTCCACCCGAGGATTTGACTGTTTTTATTACTTCTGCGGCCATTTCTTATTCCTGTCAAGACAAAGTTTCCGGCGCTCCGGTTACTTTGTCTTTCACAAATCCTTTGATATTATTCCAGAGAACCATTGCTTCCCCTTTAGTCTCCAGTTCATTTCTCAGTTCCAGTGGAGTTTTGTCAATTTCAACCTGAAACAGCCGGCGAGTAATTGGCTCACCCTTGCCATCTACTTCTTCCTGAATATATTTTTGGGCGCTTGCTATGGACAGATCAGGGATTTTAACAATCACAAATTTTGGTAACCGCTCCTCCTTCCCCCACTTATGCCCGTCCGGCATAGCTACCACCACGTCCCCACGCTTGTAGCAGCCCTGCTTGTCTTTCACCGGATCGGGATGGGTAGCATCTATCGCCTTCACGAGTAGTTCAGCCATTAGCTTGGTATCCCTCGATTAGCGGGGTAGCCGGATGGTAAACTGATTGCGCCGCCGTCTATGTCGGTTAGCGGCCATGAATATAATAGCGCTGATCCGGAATCATTCCATAGTTCCAGCTTCTTGGTGGCTGAATTGATTGTCATTTTGTTTTTCACCAACCGCCTGTTTTCGGTACAGATAACGCCTACAGAATTTAGTGTAGTTTCTGAAGCCGGATTGGCGGGCAGATTATCTGTCTTGGTTTTGACGGCCGATACCGCCGCATCCAGGTTAGACCCGTCAATTTTGTCGGTCGCCGGATCAACCAGAATATCATTTTTCACTTCGCTGGCCAGCTTGGTATCGATCCCGAAACGGTCTACGACCGCTTTCCCAGCGACACCGACCACAGTGGCGGAGACAACGATTTGTACCACGTTTCCGGCCACATAACCTGCGGGGATCGTACCGGTGATTTTGTAGCGGCCCGTGTCGATATTGGCGACCGTCAGCGTGAAACTTCCGTCATCGACACCGTTTTTTACAGCGGTAGCGGTCGGGAGACTATCGGCGTCCAAAGCATCCCCAGTATCGGGATCTGAAGTAATAAAAAGTCCATAGTAAGCTTGGCTTGGTTTATAGATATTCATTTTTATCCTCCCTGAATGACTAGTTTGCCGCCTTTTTTATATATTCCGTAACGAATTACAAATGGCGATAAGGAGTTTTCCTGCCAGATAATATGTATTTCGTTGAGGTGTTGCTTAGCGATTTTTGGGCGTCTTGTGTTATCGCCTGAATATATGTTTCGGAAGCCTAACCATGACCCGTTTACACGTTTTTTTAGGAATAATTGATTGTTGTTTGTGCCGACGGCGTATATGATATCCCCAATCGCATATACATCCTGATATGACCCCAATGTAGACCAGGTCTCCCTGGCACCCCATACGCCGCCTGAATATTTCCGGTAATATTTATCGCCGCCGCCTAAAAGCTGATAAACCAGGTGAACATCTCCCGCACGATCTGTAAAGGTCGTGTAATGATACGGATATGACCCAACTTCAGAATCATCTACATCCACAGCGGCAGACCAGGCTGCCGTCTCCGAATCAGAATCGTTACGGACATACCACTTCAGTTTTAGTTCATCCATCACCAGGAGTCCTAATTTATTCCCGTTATTAATGGCGAAATGAGGATACTTCTGGGTATCTGTGGAGGAAGAGCCGAACATCTGAGTCGAATCACTCCAGGTAGCGCCCTCATCGGTGGAATAAAAAACTTTCACCACATAGTTGGTGGAGTCAAAAAAACGAGCCGCCGCCCAGAGTGTGCCACTGGAATCCTGGGCAATAACCGGATGGCTATACGATTCTGTAGCCGAGGCATTGGCAATTAAAGTTAATGACCCGACAGTCCAGGCGCTCCCGTTCCAGGTCAGCTTCCAAAATGCAAAATCATGGCTGGCTGCGGCCGTGTCTAACAGAGTGCCTGCCACTATATACATATTGAAATTCTGGGACAGAATTATTGAGCCGCTCAAATCTGAACCTGAAAATAATTGAAACACAAATGTCCAAGTAGCGCCCTCATCGGTGGATTTCATGATGATCAATCCTGTTTCTCCGGCGGAGCCCACATTCCCCCGCTGAATAACCGCATAGAGATCGCCGTTCGGTGCGAAAATAAGATGTGATTGTGTGCGGATAGATGTCATGCGGTCAAGTTCCCCGCCAAATAATGTATCGGATGACTTAAAACTCATGATATTTCCTCATGTTCTGATTAGCGCATAGATAGCTAGAAACGGCTGCATATTGTTATGTGGTTGCCCGCCGCCAGAGGAACCGGAAGTAGCCCCATAACCTTTCCTTGAAGGCCGTAAAATTTCTTGCTCTGAATTACTGTGTTCATGCACGGAATGTTTATGGGCGGGCATTTCGGCTTCCGTCAGTGTATGGTCTTCCTCTCCGGCAGAGTCGCCCAAGTTACGGCCTCTTAATCCCGAGCCCCGGCCGACTCCAACAGGGCATCGCCCCCGTAAATCCGGCAGATTGAATGTGGTCGAGCCGTTCCCGACCCCATAGGTGGTGCTGATTATTGCGAACAAGGCCGCATAAGTAGTCCGGCTGACCGCCGAGCCGTCACAAAGCAGAAACCCGGACGGCAGACTTGACCAGGCATACATGATGATTTCGCCTGTGCGGTGAGCATCCGGCGCATGACCGTCATCATCTACACCGTCGTGAGCGTGATCGAAAACCTTGTTTAGCCAGTCCGCATTAATTATTGTTACATTATCCGAAAAAACTGTTTTAGCCATTGTATTTAGTATTTTATAGCGAAATTAACCGCCAGGAAGGGTTGCATATTATTATGAGGTTGATCCCCGCCGGTAGAGGTCGAAAAAAGTGTGCTTCCAGCTTCATATACTGATACATTTCCGTTTTTAGCCCGTTCATCTCTACCCAAATCATGGGTATGAGCGGGCATTTCAGGTTCTGTTAGTTGATGATATTCCTTTCCATTTTTTTCCCCAAGAATACGATTTGTCAGGCTCGGCCCCTGGCCGGTTCCAATTGGGGATCGTCCCCGCAAGCCCGGCAGATTGAATGTTGTCGAGCCGTTCCCATTACCGAAGTTGATGCCAATGACGGCAAATAGCGCCGCATAAGTTGTCCGGCTGACCGCCGCGCCGTCACAGAGCAGAAATCCGGCCGGTAAACTTGAGCCCGCAAAAAATATAACCTCGGCGACAAGATGGGCATCCGATACATGGCCGTCATCATCAACACCGTTATGTACATGCCCATCTACTCCAAAGACTTTGTTTAGCCACGTCCCAAGGATTGTTGTTCCAATTTTCTTAGTATTAGGGTTACCTTGAATAAAATTTGTTTTAGGCATAATTTTAATATTTTATGGCGAAATTAACCGCCAGAAATGGTTGCATATTATTGTGGGCACGCCCACCGCCTGTTTTTGAGAGATTAATTCCTACGGTTCCACCCTGCGCTCCATATGGCCACCCGGAGCCAGTATCAATACCGGTGCCCAAAGAAGACCACCCGTGGGTATGGGCGGGCATTTCGGCTTCCGTCAGTGTATGGTCTTCTTCTCCGGCGGAGTCACCGAGGTTACGGTTTGAAAGTCCCGAGCCCTGGCCGGTTCCAATTGGGGATCGTCCCCGCAAGCCCGGCAGATTGAATGTTGTCGAGCCGTTCCCATTACCGAAGGTGGCGCCAATGACGGCAAATAGCGCCGCATAAGTTGTCCGGCTAACCGCCGCTCCATCACAGAGCAGCCATGCACTGGGAATTGACGCCCCGGCAAACATCAGTATCTCGCCGACATGGCTTATATCAGGGGCCTGGCCATCCTCGTCCAGGCCGTCATGCCGGTGCCCATCCGTCCCAAACATTTTATTCAGCCAGGCGGCAACAACCCTGGTTCCCGAAATCCCTTGAGCGGGATTACCTTCTGTGAAAAGAGTTTTAGCCATATTTATGATCCCGAATTATTCGGGTTCCCAAGATTTGGGTTAGTATTGATACGTGAAATAAACCTCAGTGTGGGCAGGTTTTAGCTGTGCGATTACCTCTTCGAGCATCGCTTCTTCCACCACCGTATCATTACTCTGGACATCGACATTCCAAACCCAGGTTATTTCCGGAAAAAATAGTTCATTTTTAGCTTTCGCCCAGCCGGCCATGAATGGAATATTTTCGGTGATAATAATCGTAAATCCCAGGATCGCCGCTAATGCAATGAAATGAGCGCGGCTCAAGCTGCCCTGGGATTGTAGCTGCTGAATGACCCTGCTGCGTCTTCCCGCCAGGGTGTCAGTTTCCCCGGGGGTTATCCCGCAGACGCGTTCCCAATCGGCGATCAGAAGATTGGTGGTATCTGGGAATATTTCTTCCAATAATTCCTGAGCGCTGATTTCAGCTTTTTCAATTTCTGTCTCTTCCAGCTGCAAATCCTTACGCCAATCATCCCCCAAATCTATAGGAAACAGACGTTCCAAAATCCCCCAATCGGCGAGGAAAAGAGCATTTTCATAGCCGACACCAAAGCCTCTGGTGGCGGGCGATGTTCCTATTCCTTGAGTGACAATGCCCATTTTGAAAACTCCTAAATCATTGTGACCGCGATTGTTCCAGGTCGGATCATTTCATACTCTCCCGGGACTACATCCGCCGCAGGGACACTAACCGAAGCATTATCCGCCCCCGCTTGAATCGCCAGGGACATTATTTGCGAGGAAAATAGCGCGTCTCATCCGGCTTTAGATTATTCATGTATGCCTGAATATCCGCAGATATTTCAGCAGTATCTACCGACCCCGAAACTGTCATGGTGACGGCCTGGGTCAATTTTGTCGGAGCTAGAATCCGCACCAGCGATGCGGTAACCGGCCGCAAAGTATCAATATATTCATCGACCTGAACTGTCAGGGATACAATCTCATAATTTTGCGGCGTAGCGGTAAATATATCAGCCGCTAATGTCAATTCGGTGGCGCTGACAATGCCGGTCACGGTGGTTTCGGCGCCTTGGCTGGTATTTTTGGCGATATCGCCAACCCTAACCGGATCGCCCGAAGCGGTGAAATCAGCGCCCGAGTCGATTAGCTTGTTCGCTGTGACAGATGTGTTTGTTCCGGACATCGCATGGGAACTGGGGATTTCCGATCCGGTGACGCTCTCATCCGCCAGAATTACCACATCCACTGTGCCCGGACCTTGAGCGGCTGGATAACAATAGGCCGCCAGAATGTTGGTAATCTCCAGCGCCCAACTCACATAATCGTCGGCATTACCGCCCGCGGGCGGCTGTTGAATT
>QIEW01000062.1 GCA_003230535.1 bacterium | reverse complement strand
TATGATTTCTTTAGAAACATCGAAGAATATTACGAACAACTTAAAACTCTTATAACATTAAATTTCCAAATTATTAAAGCATGCTAGTATACCTTGCAGTTTGTAAAGCAATAATTCCCGCAAAAGCAATATCTGTGCTCATATTGAAAGACTACATAAGCTTTTAAAAGAAAGCGGTTAGTCGGTTGTACGGCATTTTTATCTTTACGCATGCGGCATAATTAACCTTACATACATCGTGGATTGATTTTACCATGGACAACCATTTTTTCTTTAACGTCTTGGAGCAAAGTGCAAAGATGAAGCAAATCTTCAAGACGAAACAAAGCGCGGCCTGCTGATATTCTGACAAACGGGTCTTCGACAATAACGCTTGTCCAGCAAGCGGGGACAGAAACCAAGCGCCCCCTGTAATCATAAAAATATACTGTCTTTACCCCAGTTATGGCGGTAAGTGACCATCTTAAACTTCTGCCTGTAAAGTGGATGAAAAGGATGGGTGATTACGAATTGCGTATTCTGACAATTATTATCAGGTGTATTTGAACGCTTATACCAAAGCCAAGGTGGAAACAGCGGTGCAAATAGTGGAGCGCTGGATTTTAGCGCCCCTGCGCAAGCGCACTTTTTTCGGCCTGCCGGAGGTAAACCTGGCCATTTGGGAGCGGCTTGATCTGATAGAATAAGCGTCCGTTTCAGAAACTGTCCGGCTCACGCCGCTCCTGGTTTCTATCAATTGATAAACCGGCGCTCCTACCCCTGCCCCAGACCCGCTATACCTTTGCCGAATGGAAATGTGCCAAGGTTAACATTGATTACCCTGTGGAGTTGTTCCGGCATTACTACAGCGTACCTTATCAATTGATCCATGAGACAGTGGAGATACGTTATACCCACACTACGGTGGAAATATTCCATAAAAACAACCGGGTGGCCAGCCACTGGTGGCCAGCCATATGCGGGATGACACACCCGGGATGTTTACCACCGTAAAAGAACACATGCCCAAAAGCCACCGGGAATACCTGGATTGGACCCCCTCCCGGATCATCAATTGGGCATCCACGGTGGGAGAAGCCACCACCCAGGTAGTGGAGGCCGTGATGAGGGGCAGGGAGCATCCCGCCCCAAGGCTATCGCTCCTGTATGGGGATTATGCGCCTGGGCAAACGATATTCCCCGGAGCGCCTGGAAGCAGCTTGCCGCCGGGCGATCATCATCAGAGGCTGCCGCTACAAAAGTATCCGCTCCATCCTGGAAAAGGGCCACGGACCCAAAGGATTGGATAAACAGCCCCTGCCCCAGAGGGATAACGCCTGTCGTCCCCCTATTGAACACCAAAATATACGCGGCAGTGAATATTACCACTAATACCTAAAAACAAAAGGAGATATAAGAGATGCTTCTGCAACCGACATTGGAAAAACTGAGAAACATGAAATTCTCCGGTATGGGGTCCGTGACCCTGGCCCGGGCGTTGGAAGAACAATTAAACTCGTCCGATTTCGACACTTTTAGCTTTACCGAAAGACTGGGGCTTCTGGTGGACCGTGAACACGGCGAACGTGAAAACCGCCGCTTGACCTCCCGGCTAAAAGTCGCCAAACTAGAGACAACAGGCATGTCTGGAAGATATAGACTATCAGGCGCCTAGAGGCATGGACAGATCGCAAATCAAACAGTTAGGGACTTGCCAATGGATCAGGGAACACCTAAACATACTGATTACCGGCCCCACCGGCGCCGGGAAAAGTTTTATCGCCTGCGCCTTGGGGCACCGGGCATGTATGGAGGGTTTTAAGGTCCTCTACTGTCGATGCCCACGCCTGTTTGGGGATCTGGCCATAGTCCGGGGTGACGGGCGCTACAGCAGACTGATGAATACTATTGCCAAAACCGATCTATTAATCATTGACGACTGGGGCCTATCCACATTAACAGACCAGGAAAGGAGGGACCTATTGGAAATCGCCGAAGACAGACACGGCCTGCGCTCCACAATTGTGGCCGGACAACTGCCGGTAGAACACTGGCATGAAGCGATCGGCAATCCCACTCTGGCTGACGCCATTCTGGACAGATTAGTCCATAACGCTTATCAAATCAACCTGAAAGGAGACTCCATGAGGAAAAAGAAAAACAAAAAGACTTTGCCTGAAAACAATTTTACGGTATGATGGGTTGTCAGCTTTATGCCTTGTGGAAATGCCGTTTCTGTGGAAAACTTTTTAAAAAGACAAAAAGTTTCCGCACAAAAACTTGGACAACTCTCCTTTTCATTCCGAGTTACCCACATTACCACAAGGCCATCAGGTTATAATATTTTTTTTGAATTTAAGATTAAAAGGTATTTTGCGGCTTATGCAAATATCTAACCGGACACTACTGATTCAATATATAAATTATTCCATAATGTATGATTAATGTCTAGTTGGCTGTGTCAATGAATAAGTTTTTCCGCTAAAAAATTGCCACCAATATAAACCCAGGATATAATTAGAGCTATTATCTGATATGTAGAATCCAGAAAAAGTCTGTAATTACAGCTTAGTCGCCGTATTGTTGCAGTGAACGGCGGCTGATTAACAATTGTTTATCAATTAAATATGCGGTTCATCGCCGATGTAATGTTGGGGAAGCTGGCTAAATGGTTGCGGATATTTGGTTATGATACAGTTTATAATCCGTATCTCACTGACGGGGAAATACTTAGGATAGCTAAAGCGGAACAACGCCTGATTTTAACCAGGGACACCCGCCTCGTCCTCTGTCGATATGCCAAACCAAACCTGCTGGTTGAGCACGATCTACTGCCTGATCAGCTGCGGCAGGTTATCCGTGAACTGGATTTGCAGCTTAAAGGAAAGCTGTTCTCGCGCTGCTTAATCTGTAACTGCCTCCTTCAACCGATAAATAAGGAACTGGTGAGAGCATCTGTCCCGGCTTATGTCTTCGCCACACAATCCCTTTTCTCACGTTGTCCCTATTGTCAACGAATATTTTGGCCGGCTACGCATATCGACAAAATGCAGGCCCAAATTCGTGAGATCCTTAATTATAAAGAGATCGGAGAAAGAGGGGATCGGGGGAGAGTACACCCGGATTATTCATAAATCCGCGGTAAACATTAATGATGTTATTTAAATACAGCTAGTTATAAAATAACGGTCAAAAAACAAAATGGCTCGTACAAATCACCGAAAACTCCCGCTATGGAAGCGACCAACTCCGAGCGTGTTATAAATCCCGAATTATTCGGGTTACCTCGTTGGCGTTTAATTTTGGTGATATTTTTCCCTGATAAATACATTCTATCATATTGTTTTTAAATCACCAACAAGGTTCTTTTATTTTTTTGACGGTGGATCGGACGTCGGTTGTGGTTGTCTCTCTATCCACTGAATTTAAGGTATCTCTTGGGTTTAAAGCTCAGGGAGCAGACCAAGGGAAGACGATCTTTAGGCGCTCTTGCAGTTCGTAGAGAGTAAATTGTCCTGGAGCTGTGCTGTCAGAAAGGTGGGCATAGGTGAGGCAAGAACCAAATAACGGCGCGATAAACCGGGATGGAGCGCCTAATTCTCCCATCGAAATACATGAGATGGGCTTATGCGGCGTGGTATATGAAAACAGCAACAGCCTCGACAGATCGTCAAGGCTGTTTGCAGTGGCAGCCAGCTTCACTATATCGGCTCCGGCCTGTTTTGCACTGTTGGCTATCGTCTCAAGCTCAGTGTCCGGGGGAGTTCGGTAAAAATTATGATGGGAGATAATAATTGTTTTTCCTTGCGCCTTTGCCTCGGAAACAACCTCTGAGATTATCCCGGCGGCGGAAAGCTCTATATCTATGGCATCTATCAGGGGTAGAACACTAAGGAACATGCGCCGGCGTTCGCCTTCATCTCCCTGAAAACCTCCCCCTTCAGCTTTTAACCTGATAGTACCGATGAGAGGCAGGCGGCAGACCTCTTTTACCCGGTGAACGGTGTCCACAAGCGTCTGTACACTCAGTAGCGGATATAAATCCAGCCGAAGCTCTATCAGGTCTGCCCCGTTATCCTGGGCGGTTTGGGCTAGCTTAGCATCTTTCTCCCCAAAGATGGCGACTATAACCCTGGGTTCGGCGCCAATCACTGTGTTTCCTATTTTGGTATATGATCTGCCGGTCTTATTCAATTATTTTGGGCACCTTAAATAATTCAGCCTCGGCTTGCGGGGCATTCTCCAAGGCAACTTCCCGCCGGAGCGATGGGGCGACCTTATCCTCCCGTAATACATTGGACAGAGACAATACATGTGAAGTTGGCGGGATTTCGGCAGTGTCAAGTTGATTTAGTTTTTCTATATAGGCTAAGATGCGGGCTAACTCTTCCGTCAGAGATTGCTTTTCCTCATCAGTTAACGACAGCCGAGCCAGATTAGCTACATATTCTACGTCGGCTACGGTAAGTTTAGGCGTTTGCTCCATCTGGGAACTCCTCATTCTAAATGTTACTGTAAGGTTTGTTGAATCCGCAAAAAACAGTTGACCTGTTACACAAAAAATGCCGGCGGATGCTATCTGCTGGTAAAAAAATCCGCCGACACCTTCAAAACACGCCTTCCATCCACTTCCCTACCCTATGGATGATACAACTTATAGAAATCTCAATCAAGGGCAATGTCTGGGTTCCGCCTCATCTACTCAACATCCGCAATTATTTATTGACCTCCACCAATTTTAACACGCAAGACATATAAAATGAACTGTATATCCAATTAAATTTGTCATTATATTGAACATCTCTCCTTATTGGACCCTGATTATTCATAAATCCACGGCGAACATTGATGATGTTATTTGAATACAGCTACTTACAAAATAACGGCCAAAAAACAAAATTTTCACACAAATCACCGAAAACTCCCGCTATGGAAGCGACCAATGGGAGCGTGTTATAAATCCCGAATTATTCGGGTGGAAAACAGTGGCGGAGAAATATTTTTGACCCTAGTGTTTTTTTAGAGCCCAATCTGGCACAAGCATTGCTTGTTGCTTTACTAGCACGTCATCCTCCCGATGAGGTCATGATATGGTAACCATGGAAAAAACTATTCTTATTGTCAACAAGGATAAAGATATGTGTTGGTTACTACAAAAAGCCTTGCAGCCGTTGGGGTGCCGCCTTAAGATAGCCTCATCCAGTAAGGAGTTGGAAGACTCTGAGACAAGGCAATCCGGATTACTCATCCTGGACATGCCGACATTCGAGTTCTCTGAACGTAAAATAGCTGAGCTACTTAAAGGTTTCGAGCACCGCCCCCCGGTAATTATTATAGGGGCGACCCGCGTGAGGGGCGACCAAAAACTGGCGGGACTAGGTTGTGACTTTATAGATCAACCTTTCGGGATAGAACAACTGGTCTCGAAAATAAAGGCTACTCTCGGTCCATAATGGGAAGGGGAGGAGGTGCCCCGCTGTTATGGCGTAAAAGCCTTAGATTATGGCATAGCCGCCATAGCTGTTAACCATGGGAGGGTGAGAGATGAGGGATAAAGTGAGAGCTAAAATGAAAACTATAACAAAATATTTACTCTTACTTTCGATTTTGATTGTGGCGGTAAGCGGAGCGTTCTCCATAAGTCATGCCGGGCCGCCGGGGAAGACCGTCAACAAAAAGGACGGATCGGAGATGCTCCTTATTCCGGCGGGTGAGTTCACAATGGGGAGTGAGGGAGGTTTCTCGGATGAGCGGCCTCCTCATAAGGTTTACCTGGGTGATTTCTATATTGATAAATACGAGATCACAAACTCCCAGTACAAGAAATTTGTAGAGGCTGCCGGACATCGGATCCCGGTCAATGCTACCGACCCGGACTTTGATCTCTGGCCGGATAAGAAACCGATGCCGGGAATTGATAATCAGCCGGTAGTTAATGTCTGCTGGGAAGACGCCGAGGCTTATTGTAAGTGGGCCGGGAAACGTCTGCCCACCGAGGCCGAATGGGAAAAGGCCGCCCGGGGGACAGATAACCGACAATACCCCTGGGGTAACGATTCTCCCGCAAAGAAAGGCGCCAGGTATGAGATAAAATGGCAGAAAGATAAAACCTTTAGTGATGTGGGGAGCTTTGCCGCCGGAGCCTCTCCGTATGGGGTCATGGATCTGGCCGGTAACGCCTCCGAATGGGTGGCGGATTGGTATTCCTTAGACTATTACCGCCAAAGCCCCAATAAGAACCCCTGCGGCCCCGTCTCAGGGTATCATAGGGTAGTGCGGGGCGGCTCCTTATTTGATGCGGATTATTATCTAAGAACTACCGACCGGGATTACAATATGGTTACAGATTGTTTCCGCGGTCTTGGTTTCCGTTGCGCGCGTGCGGCAAAGTAACCGCTAAGAAGAGAAGCAGTATGCTATTCCGTTGTGCATAAAAAGATATAAGGGGGGTCATCTAACATGAAGAAATATTTAATTTTAGTTGTTATGGTAAGCAGTATTCTATCTGCTGCTACTGCGAATGCCGGGGGTTCGGTAGGTACCCTGAAGATCAAATGTAAGCCGAAAGCATACATTTCCGTTGATGGATCACATGCTTCACTTAAGGCTTCCTCTAAAGTGTCAATTGTGGTAGATGCAGGTATTCGCAGAGTTTCAGCGGTCGCTGATGGGTATCTAACTGAAGTAGTCAAAGTTGATGTGAAACCTAATAAAGTTGTGAAACTGGAAATTTTCTTGGTAAAGGAAGGGCAGAACCGCAACGAGATGGCTAAGATTTCGGGGGGTGAAGTTGAAATAGGGGTAGCTGCCGGGAGAATAGATTGGCTGGTTAAACAAGTCGGCGGAAAACCAAAAGATTACCAGGAAGCCCAACCTCTGCATACGATCACTGTAAAGTCATTTTCTATTGATAAATATGAGGTTACCAACAGCCGCTACCAAAAATTTGTAAAAGCTAAAGGGTATCCGGTCCCTAAGCATTGGAAATATGGGGAATATCCTGACGGAGATGAGGATTATCCGGTGGTAGAGGTCACCTGGAAGGATGCGCAAGCATACTGTAAATGGGCTAAGAAGCGGCTCCCAACTGAGGAGGAGTGGGAGAGGGCGGCACGCGGGAATAGAGACAAAGCTTTTTCCTTCGGTCCCAAATACAAGTCAGGTCGCGCCAACATAGCGCCGGCCAATTTAGGCGGCCCCACCATTACCGGCCGCTATGAGAGAGGGGCTACCACCGACGGTTGCCATGATATGTCCGGTAACGTTTGGGAATGGACCGCCAGCGACTGGAAGCTCTATCCCGGTTCTCCCGCTGCTCTGGCCCCCGGAACGGAGAAGATGAAGGTGGTGCGCGGCGGGTCATATAAAGACCCGGCTTTTATGGCTACAGTTTTCTCCCGGCACAAACTTCCTGCTGACCAAGCTTTCCCGAATGTCGGTTTCCGCTGTGTTCGGTAAATAACATCCATATAACCGGAAATTATAGAATAACGGTTAAAAACAAAATGGCTCATGCAAATTACCGAAAACTCCCGCTGTGGAAGCAACCAACGGGAGCGTGTTTATGATCCCGAATTATTCGGGTTAACAAGGGGGGAGGGAAAAAATGAGAAGTAAATTTATGCTACTTTTATTGGGATGGGCTCTCTTTTTCTCTGGGAGCTATGGTCTGGCCCACGCTGGCGATAAAGGCGGGGAGACGGTAAAAATCCCGGCGGGGGAGTTTCCCATGGGACTTTCACTGGAACAGACCGTAAAGATTGCCGAGAAACTAGGTGGTAAATCTAAGCACTTTGAGAACTCTGTTCCGCAACACAAAGTCAAACTAGAAGAATATTATATTGATAAATATGAAGTGACTAATGAAGAATATAAGAAATTTGTGGATGCTACCAAACATAAACCTCCTGAACATTGGGACGGCCAAGATCCTCCTGCCGGGCAGGGTAAACATCCCGTAGTATATGTCACTTGGTTTGATGCGGCGGAATACTGCACATGGGTAGGTAAGCGACTGCCGACTGAGGCTGAATGGGAAAAGGCCGCCCGGGGAGGGGACGGTCGGATTTTTGCCTGGGGAAACAAGTTTGATAGACGAAGAGCCAATCTGGCTTCTAACGGTACCAAGAAAGTTGGTAAATACAAAAAAGGGGTCAGCTCTTACGGTGTCCACGATATGACCGGGAATGTCTGGGAATGGACGGCTAGCAATTATCTTCCCTATCCCGGCAATAACATTCCCGATGAGTTCTACGGTAAGGAACGTTTTGTTTCCCGGGGAGGTTCTTGGTTTACGGAAAGCTATGATGCCGTGACTACTTTCCGCGAAAAATATACCCCCGATACTGATTTTGACGATGTCGGTATCCGTTGCGCCAAATGAAGCGTCCCCACTGCGTACGGGGTAAGGGGGATTTAATTCATCCCGCTTGAGTGTTTTGTTCTTATGCCAAGTTGCCATCAAACATTAGGAAGTCGGCTTGTTAGATGTTTCGGCTGTCTCAAGCCGAAAGGTTTAAGGGTAGCGGCACCCTGTTGGGTTTCGGCCTGGGGACAGGCCGACTACTTATGTTGTTTTGTCAACTAAAAATGGTTCAAGAAACATCGGAAATCCTCCTTAATCCCCCTTTGTCAAAGGGGGAAACGAAATCCGCCAATTTACGGTTGACATGACGCTATGTTGATATACTTATTTTGTGGACAGCCCTTACCCCGGATTATTCATAAATCCAAGGCAAATATTGATGCTGTTATTTGAATACAGCTACTTAAAAAATAACGGCCAAAAAACAAAATTTTCATATAAATCACACTTTCGCTATGGAAGCGACCAACGGGAGCGTGTTTATGATCTCGAATTATTCGGGTTACAGTCCCACCCTGACCCTATATTTCACCTTTACCCCCTTATCCTTGGGGATAGTAATGTCAAACCTGATCGTAAAGGCGTCCACCTTGCGGTAAGGGTGGGTGTTGCTGATGACCTGCCAGCTGCCCAATAACGGCTCCACAATACCTACCGTTATATCTTGTTCCTTATGGTTTCTTACGGTAATTTCCCACTCTGATTCATGAAGCCTGGTGGTAATTTGCTTATAATCCGTTTGGATTCTTTCTGCAACCACATCAAAAGCCTTGCCAATCTTGAGCTTGACTTCTTCATCTTTCGGAGTATGTTCTATTCTGTCCTCGCCTATAAATTGCAGGCTTTGATCTGCATCCTGTTTATAGAGGCGCATAATTCCTTCCGGAAGAGGCATACCCAAATGATTATCCCTGGAATTTTTAAATTTGATATAGACGCTCACGGGTTGTTTCGGCTCCTTTTCCCTAAATCGCCGCGTAAAATAGCTCTTGATACCGTAGATCAGCAGCTCTTTTTGCAGTTGTGCTCCGGCTGCCTCCAGCAGGCTTACCTGCTTGGTCTGTTTATCCTTGATGGTGGTTTTTCTCTGTAAGTCATAGATATGGTATTCAAAGAACGCTTTTTCTTCAAACTGAGGAGCCCTGGCCTCCGCCATCATCCTCCTCCTGGCTGCCTTCCTCCGGATATCCATAGCCCGATCCTTCCCGATGGACATCGCCCGCTACTAATTTTAAGCGGGCATCTTTATAGGTAGCGCCGCTTTTATTATCCAAGGTGACCCAGCCGGAGATATCCGCTGACGTATCATCCTCATTTAAAACCACCACATAATCCGCCTTCCAGCCAAGATTGTTAGTAAGGTAAGAGACCTCCAGCTCATGACGCTGCTCGCTTTTGTTATGATAAAGCCAGGTCAGCGTCGGCTTGGCGATTAGATTTTCCGGTAGTTCCGGAAGAACCTTATAACCGGGATGCCCCAGGTATATCTCATCATTTATCCTATAAATCTGCCCCTGGTTGTTGCTCAGTAAGGTGGCCTCTACGGTGTCCTTTCTATCCTGAAACTTATTCCAATCCATGATCTTAATCGTTTTCCCAACATATTTATCAAGAAGTTTGCCGGCATTCATCAGGTCATACTCGTAATTTTGTTCTAAAACGGTGAAGTCTTCAGGATAATTCAATGACTTTGCATGAACTGTTTCTGGTATAATGTGCGCCGCTACATCCATGAACCTTAGCTCACCCTCACCGGCAGGAAGCCTGACCTTGCGCCGATCCTTCACCAGGCCAAGGTTGCTGTTATATACCGTAACCTCCACCGCCACCTGGTCGGCGTCTGTACTCTTAGACACAGATTGGATTGCCGCCGTTGCAGATGAACCCCACAAAAATAACAAGCAAAAAGCGCCTACCCTAACTTTCATATTCATTTGTTCAAATAATACAGTTAAATAGTAGGTTAGATTGAATAAAATTATAAAATTGTCTAAAACCTGAGTTTATCGGACTGGATTTGTATCTTAACTTTATCTGCTAAATTCTCTCCGCCGATATATACATCTGCAAGCAGGTCCCCATATTTTCCTCTTTTATTATTATGCCTCAGGCAGACTTTCTTGCCTCCGGCAACATTCAGGGTGTAAGCTTTCAATCTTTCGCCTTCAGGGGCGCCGGGCTCTGGGGCATCAATATTAAGGAGCCTGACACGGGTAACAATCCCGCTCACCATTATCTCTATAGTGACGCCGTCTATGACCCTCTTTACGATGCCGCAGGATTGGCCGGGTTCTGTATATGATGGGAGCCCTGCGTATTGCTTAAAATCGGAGTTGTAATCATTTTCCGGAGGGTAAAGTTTTTTGAACAATCTGCGTTCCAGTTCGGGACTGTTCGTATTTTTAAGGCCGGTATAAGCTTTCATGGCTATTTCCCGCTTGTTTTTCTCTATAGCCAGTAATCCTGCTTTGTAAAAATAATCTGCTGCAATTGGTTTTTCTCTAACTTCAGCTTCACTTAGTAAATATAAATAAGCTAATCCCGTGTCTTGATAAGCTTCCACATTTGCATTATCTATTTCGATTGCCTTTCGAAGGCTTTGTATGGACTTGTTGAACTGGCCAAAAATCAAATACGCCTCTCCGAGAAGAACATAATTTGTTGCCAAATCCGGTTGTAATTTAATTGCTTTTTTAAAGTATTTTATAGCATCGGCATGTTTGTCCAGCCTCATTGATATTGCTCCTAAATTAACATATGCGTTTGCATAATAAGGATTTATTGCTATTGCTTTTTTAAAGGAAGCTATCGCCTTTTCCCATTGTTCTTCAGCAAAACAACTTAATCCCTCAATGAGATGTTTTTTTGCCGCTACTGTTTTGTTATTTAAATTCCGATCGGATTTGCGGTCTTCGCTTTTTTGCTCGATATCATTAATTTTTAAATCTTCTGAATAAGCAGGTAGCGTACCAATAAAATTCACTAATAATAATAAAATAATAATTGTCTTTTTAGATAAATTATTCATTGCCAAACTTGGTTGATTAATTTTATGCGATAACGATCTTGCCGACAACTGTATTATACTCCTCATATCACAGAGGGACGATCATATTTCTGTAAGTAACGCTTTTATCAATTATATACCTGCTCACTGAGAAATGGAATGATTTTCCCGACTTACCTAAAATATCTTGGCACTAAAAAGGACTATTCCGGTGAAAAATCGCTCTTGGTTGCCCCACAGACCGGGCAGGCCCAATCATCAGGTAGATCTTCAAAGGCGGTGCCGGGTTGGATCTCATTTTCCGGATCTCCCGCAGCCGGATCATATACATAACCGCAAATATCGCAGACGTATTTTTTCATATCTCCTGCTCTCCTGTCTGGTTTGAGTGTGGGGATGGGCGCCCTGTATGTCGGCGCTTTTTGGGAAGCTTTCCCTTTCCTGATCTCCCGGTAAAAAGCATAGGTAAGCGGTTTACCTTCCTTTAGAA
>QIEW01000134.1 GCA_003230535.1 bacterium | reverse complement strand
TCATTCAGGTTGTCGGGTTTGAGAACACGACAGCACAGAAAAGCTTATCTGCTTGTTTTATTGGACATAAAAAAGGAAATTCCTATACGATCAAGTTAGAACCTTTGTGGTTAACCGGAGCTTTCACGGTTGGCCTATTATTTTTAATTCTGCCTACTTACACAGGTCTTTCAACGTTACTTATCCATGCTTCCCAAAGAGAAAAATATAGGTGGAAGTATATTTCTGTCTATCCTTATGTCATTTGTGAAAAGCATCTTTTCAAACCTGAGAAAGTAAGGAAAAAATTTGTCTATTGTGATGTTCTTTGTCGGGGAAAGGATTGCTCGCAAGAGTTTAAAACAGGGATAAAAGAAATCGTTGGTTTAATAAGTGATGATGTCAAGCAGCATAGAATTGATGGAGACAAAGTTTATGTGAATCTCTGGTCGGAGATGGATAAAAAAGCCAGGAATGCAGATATAGATGTCCTTGAGATTAGGAATTTACCGGGGATAAGCTATGACTATGCGATAAACGCGGTATTGGTAACCCTGAAGAATGATGTGTCCAGGCCGAGGAATTATGTAAAGGGAATACCGGTGGTATTAGTAGGTAATCCACCAATCCCCGACGGGGCGATGAAGATTTTGAGGTATGAGTTTAAAAGCGTTGAAATAAGGGGGGGCTAAAATATGGCGGTATGGCAGGATAATTTGAGGCGGCTGTTAAGTCAGAAAGAAGTGTTGATTCTGCATGGTAATGTACGGGATACGGCGTATATCAAGAAGAACGGCACGTTGGTTCAGGGATTAACCAGCCTTATTCGTGAGGCGGGCAAGGAACTTGGCTACCAGAGAGCGGTATTCTGGGGGGTGTTTTTTGACCATGAAGATAAGGGACATTCTCCTATGTGGTGTTTTGAAAGGATTGAGCCTTTGCAGGGCGAGGAAAACCCCCAGGGGCGGGAGATAGGCTGCGAGGCGCGGGAGATGGCTTTACTTACCCGGTGGCTGAAGGATGACATTAAAAATATTAACCAGAAAACAATGTTTGTCATCAATTACATAGACAAGATTACACCTTACAGCCCAAGGGGTGTTTATCCCAAAGACATCGCCCTGCTTATCACCCTGATTCAGAAGATTATAGAAAACATAGCCGACAACAATCGCCTAATAATGATCGCCCTTCAAGACACCATGCTCCCCTTGGAGTATTACACCAACTCTCCCAGGGTGGCGGTCATGGAAATCCCCATTCCTGATAGGGAAGAGAGAAGCATATACTTCTCTAAGCATCTGTCTTCAATGGATTTTTCTGGGAGGCAGATGGATCTTTTGGCAAACATTACCGATGGCCTTTATGTGAGGGACTTGGAAAATATCCTTAGGGATGTGGTAGAAGAGAAGTCAAAGATGCCGGAGCTCTCAGACACTGTTCTTAGAAAGTTAGTTAACAGATACCGTATCGGCAGCGAGGAAGACCCCTGGTCAAAACTCCCGCTCACCGACCCGCCAAAAGGTCTTATCGATTCCGCGGAAGGCTGGTTCAAAAAAAGGGTTATCGGCCAGGACCTGGCGGTGGATGAGGTGGTAGGAGCCATAAAAAAGGCCCGGGCAGGTGTGGTGGGCTTAGCTTCAGGGCAGGCATCAAAGCCCAGAGCGGTGTTCTTCTTTGCCGGGCCCACCGGTGTTGGCAAAACCTTTCTGGCTAAGAAACTGGCTGACTATCCTATTTGATTCGGAAGAGGCTTTTGTCAGGCTGGATATGAGTGAGTTTAAGGAAGAGCACACCGTATCAAAGCTGATGGGAGCGCCGCCGGGTTATGTGGGCTATGAGAGGGGCGGAGCGCTTACCAACACCGTAAAAAGCCGTCCCTTCTCAGTCATCCTCTTTGATGAGATAGAGAAAGCCCATCCCAAGATATTGGACATATTCCTCCAGATACTGGATGACGGCAGACTAACCGACAGCCGCGGTCAGTTAGTATTCTTTACAGAAAGCGTGATTATTTTTACTTCAAATATCGGTACCAGAACGGCGGACAGCCGGGGTCAGCATGTTAATGAAAAAGAAAACCTGGAGAAAATCCTCAGCGAGGTTAAAGATGAAAAGCTGCGGGCGGAACGTGTGCGGGAGCATTTTGTAAGGGCGGTACAGGAGTTCTTTATGTATGAGATTTCCAGACCAGAGCTTCTAAACCGTATAGGCTCCCACATCATCGCCTTTAACCATATAGATGACCCCGACGCCCAAAAAAGGATGATAGAGAGTAAACTGCACGATATTACTACTAACTTCCGGGATAAGTTTTCCAACCTGGGGTATCGGCTGAACTTCTCTCAAGAAGTGGTGGATTACTTTTTGGAGAAACACCGACAATCAATAGAAAAATTCGGCGGCAGAGGATTAGTAAACGCCATAGATGATGAAGCCGGCCTTCCGTTGGCAGACAAGCTGTTGTTTGCCGAAAAGAATAATTTAACAGGTGTAAATTTTGTTATTTTTGCTAACGATCGAGGGGAGCTAAAGTGCCGCCGAGAATCTTAGACCTTTGTTTCAAAGTAAACTTTTCAGCCCCCATAGCGCTGGTGCTTGAGCGCTCGGAGACGATATGGGAGAGAATTTACAAAGTTACGGAAGGGCTTATTCGCAGTCTTCCTGGAAGGATCGCAGGGCTATATTTCCTCGGCAATACCAGGCGTTATCCCATATCAATCCCAAGAGATTTTACCGATCACATACCTGGATGGTTTATGGAAAATAAGGGCCGGGTTACCCTTATCAACCCCATCCTTGAGACGCTTAAAAAAGATGGTTTTAAGGGCATGGTAGTAGTGATCGCCGCCAAACTTCCGGTGGATATAGATGACTGGCTTGATACAGAGGTTTTTGAGCAGATACTTTTTGTAAGAATGGCGGAGGAATCCTTTGGTGAGCCTTACAATGAGATAGACGGCAGCGCGAGAATAGACAGCATCATGGATGTGCTGGAGAACCCAGTCAGGGAGGTATTTGTGGCCGGCAAAGGGTTTGCTCCCATCTGTTATGAGGTTAATCCCGCGGATAGGATTAAGATAAGTTACGAAGACAGCGAGTTTAGACTGAAAATCCCTCCTCACGGAGAAAAGCTGGAGATTCACCTGAAAGCGCTTAGTGAGGGTATACCAAGGCTCCATATGATAAGGGAAAGAGGGGCCGAGGAAATTGTTGCGGGGAAAGAAGAGGCTGCCTGGTTTTGTAAGCAGCAGTGGCAAAGGATTCCAGAGAAGCTGAAACCGGTAATAGAAGCAGGAATTTCAAAAGGTTACTATCGGTGTCCGCAATGTGATGAGGATCATAAATATGATGTGCTGTTTTGCCCTTATGGGGATATAGTTCTAAAAGGTATCCCCCTAAACACCTGTGTGCTGTTTACCGGGGAAAACTACTTGCCCCTTTCGGAATGGTACGCCTATCCTTTAGGCAATGGGCGAAAGCTCATAACCAGAGAGGGAAATATCTATGACTGGGAAACCGGGGAGTGGATATTTTCCCATCCTGTAAGTTTATATGAGAGGATAGATAATGGAGTGTGGGGACTATATCATAGAATTTGACCGGACAGGATTCCCTCTAATCCGACGGAAGAACTGGAACTTCTCCATCTCTCTGTTTCCGGTGAGCAAATACCAGTTTGAGCGCTTCATGGTGGAACATGGCCCCAAGGGGAGTCTATATACCGATAGCTGGTACAGGAAGCTGCTGGAGGTCGGCCCCCGGAGATCATGGAGGATGTGTGACGACAGCCCCTGGGAAATCTTTCTCGCCGGTGTTAACATAAAAGAAATAACTCCCTTCCTCAAATATTTGGGTAAAGGTTTCAAACTTCCTGAAGCCCGGCAATGGAAGAAACTTTTTCAGGTTTCAGGTGATATAATAAACATGAGGTGGAGATTACAGCAGAGTTGTAAAGATCATTCTGCACCGCCTGTAAGCCGTTGGTTAGAAGAAGGATTATTCCCTTTGGTTAGCGAGGGAGTGTTTGAGATGGTGATGGATGGCAATCTCCAACGCTGCATCGGCAAGCCCTGGCAAGGACTACTGCCAAATCTATTTTATCCTGAAAACCTGCGGGATGTAAACTGGGATATCTGCCGCCAGGCGGTAGGGTTTAGGGTGATAAGGGAAGGGCATAAGGAGTGACATAAAAATGAATCCTAAAGAGCGTCCGAATCATAAGATATATATTCAGACCTTACGGCAAATGCCGCCTTCTCAAAGACTGCTTAAGGCGTTTGAGATGTCGGAATTTACTAAGCGGCTCTTTATACATGGGCTGCATAGAAGATTCCCCGATTTACCAGAGGATGAATTTAAAAAGATACTCATGGAGCGCCTTGAAAAATGTCACAACAGGAACTATTAAAAAGAGTTATCAAGGTATTGGAAGACGCCCAAATAGACTATATGATCACGGGTTCCGTGGCGTCAAGTCTTCAGGGTGAACCGCGTTCCACACACGATATAGACATTGTGGTAGCGGTTCAAAAAGAAGCCGTAGGTCAACTGATCAAGGCTTTCCCGCCGCCTGAGTTTTACCTGGATGAGAGAAGTGTTTTGGAGGCGATTACCAGGCACACCATGTTCAATCTAATTGACGTAAACGAAGGGGACAAGGTTGACTTTTGGATATTGACAACCGAGCCCTTTGACCAATCGCGTTTCTCCCGTAGATATACCGAAGAGGTTCTGGGAATCAGAATAAGTGTTTCCAGTCCCGAGGATACTATCCTGGCAAAGCTGCGGTGGGCTAAGTTATCCGGCGGCAGTGAAAAACAATTTACAGACGCCCTGCGGGTGTATGAGGTACAGTTAGGAAAGCTGGATCAGGATTACCTGGAGAAATGGGTGAAAAAGCTAGGGGTAGAGCCACTCTGGATGAGGCTAAAGGCTGAAGCGGAAGGTATATAAATGAGCAGTCTTCGGTAAGGGGATAAGAGATGGCTGATAATGTAGGTAAATTAATTAACGATTTAAGGAGTAAGAGGCAATATGTCCGGCAGAGAGCAGCCGAAAAGCTGGGGAAGATCGGTGACCCGAGGGCGGTAGAATCACTTATCACCGCCATGAGGGATGAGGATTTTGATGTCCGGTATATAGCAGCCAAAGTATTAGCTAAGATAGACCCTAACTGGCCTAGGAGTGAGGCGGCAAAGAAGCAGATACCTGAATTTATCACTGCTTTGAAAGATGGAGATTGCAATGTCCGGTATGAGGCAGCCGAGGCGCTGGGAAAGATCGGCGATGCCCGGGCGGTAAAGCCGCTGATTGCTCTCCTAAAAAATGATACGAATTACAGGCAAATGATAACTACCATCATAGAAAAAATCGTAAATTTAAATCTGCCCATCCAGAAAATACATCCTTATCTTATCTGCGACAAATGTTTTTTAAGATCAGAAAAGAAAGGCGTAAGGGCAAGAATTTTTAAAAAATATTTCTTGGTAGTCTGCCGTGGTTGTGGCAGCTCCCTCAGTTTTATTAAAAATGTCACACAAATAATTGGTGTGATAGGTAGCAGTGTTACAAATTACCAAGTAGACGGGATCAAAGTCTATGTCAGCCTCTGGTCAGAAGTGGATAAAAAATCCCGGAATGCTAATATAGATATGTTGGAGATTAGGAACTTACCTGGAATCAGTTACGACTATGCCATAAACGCTGTATTGGTAACCCTGAAGAACGACGTATCCAGACCGAGGGATTATGTAAAAGGAATACCGGTAGTCATAAGAGGCAATCCGCCTATTCCCAAATGAGCAATGAAAATCCTGGAGCATGAGTTTGGGGAGATACGGTATGAGTAAGCTCCGGATAGGGAAGTTCCTGGTTTCCAGCAACGTAAACGGTCCCGGCAGACGGTTTGTTATTTGGTTTCAGGGATGTCATTTTCGTTGCCGGGGATGTTTTAATCCTGAGTTCTGGACTGAGGATGGCGGAATGTTGATGAGCGTTGAGGAAATAATATCTCATATTGACTCGGCTGCCGGGGATAGAAGGGGTGACTTTTTCCGGCGGCGAGCCGTTGATACAATCGGAGAATCTGCAAGAACTTATTGAATTGATAAAATTAAAAAATTTGAGTATATTATGTTACACAGGGCATACACTTCAAAATATTATCAGAGGGAAGGTGCATTACGCAAAGAGTCTGCTTCCCATGATTGATATTCTCATAGACGGCCAATATCGGCGGGAGGAAAAAGCTTTCCTTCCCTGGCTAGGGAGCCGTAATCAAAAAATACATTTCCTAACTGACAGATATAAGAAATGGGAATCATTGGTCTTGAAGGAGGGCAGAAGGGAGGTTGAAATTGTGATAGGGAAGGAAAATCTGGCGATGACAGGTTTTTTTGACACTGAGGTATGGGAAAGGCTTCAGAGGATTCTTTGCTCAGGAAGAAGCGGAGGGATAAAATATGATTAAGTGTCCGTATCATCTGGGGATGGTGGAGCCGAAGCTGGAATCCAGAAATGGTACGGCTGCTTATGTTTGCCCGGATGCAAATTGCAAGGCGGCAATTCACCGGGATTTTGTAGAGAGATTAGATATCCCCAGGACTACCGTCGGTCTTATTGGTTTTTCCGGCCATGGAAAGACAGTCTATATAACTTCCCTGTTCTACTTTCTCAAATACCTTAGAAATAAATGGGCAGACTATTATTGTTTGAGCCTTGATGACAATACCCATAAGATATTACATTATCACGTTCCATTATTTGAAGATTCCCAGCTTCCTAAAAGTACCCCGGCGAATTTCCCTTTTCCTTCGCTCATTCACTTTCATAATATTCCCTTCTTCAGGAATTGGTTTGCTTGTTTTTATGATACGGCAGGAGCAGTATTTGAAAATACCCAGAAGATTGCAGATCAGGGGCGATTTGTGGCCTGTTCGGATGTTCTCCTTTTTATTATAAGCATAATTGATTGCGGTAAAAAATGGCCTGACCGCATGGTAGAGTTTTTAGACACATATATCCGCGCTGTTTGGAATAGTATGCGGGCTGACTTAAAAAAACAACATTTAATCGTTGTTTTAACCAAAGCGGATTCCTTGGGAAACACCAATCCAACTGGAATTCTATCTGAAGATTTGGTTACTGAATTAAACAGTGGATTTTATAAGAACTATTTAGACTTAAACGGCAGAGAAGATATCATAAGATTAAAGGAAAGATCAATTAATATAAGAAATTGGCTGATTCGAGAGGGTGGGCAGGGCTTTGTAAGCATAGCAAAAGATAAATTTAAGAGCGTGGAATATACATTGGTTTCCTCAACCGGTTCAGCTCCTGTAGGCGATAGGCTGCTGACAAAATTAACCCCTGAGGACCCTAAGCTGGTATTGGATCCTTTCCTTTGGATATTGGAAAAAAGCCGCCGTAAAAGTACCTGGAAAAACTTTTCGGAGGGATATAGGATGAAAGTTTTTAATCTAATTTACACTAAGGTTCCCCCGGAAGATTCTCCATGGGGCAAAACAGATTTTCACACAGTTTTTTACTCAACTGAATTGATGTCAATAAAAGATATCATGGAGATTGAGAAAAAAATACATTTTTTTGAAACAGAAGAGCCGATAGAAAAAGGAACTGTCTTTTATCAGAACATACAGGGTGAAGATCATCTTGTCATTCTACACATAAGAAGTCTTCCCGAAGCAAGAGATACTTTTGGTCGAAGGGGGATATTTTTATGTCAGGGGTTTATATTTCCACCGGATTGCTGGAGAAGTGTATCGTCCCCGCTGATTTTATTTGAACTATTGAAACACCGGCTCTTTTCTAGCCGCGAAGATGTCCTTTCTTCCTCACTGGTAGACAGAAAAACCGGTGATATTAAATCGATAGGAATACCTAAGGAAGAGCTATTAAACCTTTCTAAAAAGCTGCCACCAATAACAACGGAACCTGAACGGAAAATAGTTTTGCTTCTTAACAGGATTTCTAACACTACCGATCAGAAGCCTACCCTACTTCTTAAGGGAAGTACGGAAAAGATTTCCGCTTTAATGAACAAACTTATTGCATACGTTCCCGACGATCTAAAAACCACTATCGGCTGGGACCCTGGCTTTGAAACCGGCAACTTAGCCTTTTATCCACTTAGAATAGTGGGGTATAAACATTCCCGCCCCATGGGGGGCAATAATATAGAAATCGACGTGGATAGTCTTACCATCCAGGAATCACCCGAGACTTCCGTTTTTTTTCAACCCCGAACACCCTATGAGAATTGGTTAGCTTCCTGCCCCAAAGAGGCTAATTCCAAGGAACAGATAGAAAGAGCCTATAAACTATCGCTTTTGCTTGAATCAGAAGTTGCTTTTGCTAAAGAAGATGTGCTTTCTGAAAGGGCGGGGTTTGTTTCTGCTAACCGGAGTAAAACAGAAGAAGTTTTTCTTGAGCGGTGTAATAACGTCCTTGGGATTGCAGTAACCCAGTATATTTCCGGTCAGCTTACTCCAAACGCAAAGCTTGACCTTTTAATAGATAATCTGCCCATGAAAGAACTTGCATCAGCCGTTGAGACTGTAATTATTGACAGGTTGCTCACTCCTAAAACTATTAAAACACAATTGCCCAAGCAACTTATAAAAACCGGCAGTAATAGGTTGGGATTAATTGTAAAGCTTTGGAGAGGAGAAAAGTTAACGCCTGAAGATTTAAAATCTATTGATATAAGAGAAATAAGAGAGCTAATAAATTACCTGCTCATGACGGAATATGCAAAGAGTGGTTGGATGGCGGAACTTCTGGAAGAAAATGAGGAAATGTTTAAGGATTTTCTTGCCGCCTCGGATACAAGAGGTGCCGTCGAAAACATTCTCCTCTGGCTTATTTCTAAAGAAGATGATTTTAAAGGGATAGAACGGCTTATTCTTAAAGAAGTGCAAGCACAAAAAAAAGAATTTCAAGTAGTTAAAAAACAAGCAGATTTGATGAACTTATTGGAAGACTTTATTAAAAAGGGAACTGTCCATAAAGATGAAATGAAAAGTCTTACTTCCTGGGCAAGTAAAGCAAAACCGCCGGAGAGAGAATTCCCTTACATAAAAGTATTTCTGTTTCCACAATACGTGCAGTCAAATGATTTGGAATCCTCTGGCGAAAAAGATAAATTGAAGTTAATAAGACATTTGCTTATAAGCGAAAGAGCAAGGAAAGATTGGATTGTAGACCTTCTACAAAAAAACGAGAAGATTTTTGTACAATTTCTTTCCTATGACAACACAAAGAAAGCGATTCATGAGATTCTACTCGGGTTTATCCCAGAGAAATTTAAGGGGATTGAAGAAATTATTCTTAACGGTGTCTCCAATCAACAAAAGGAATACGTTCTTCTGAAAGAAGAATTAGAGCCACTAGAGATATTAGAAAAAGTACTTAGGGATAAATTGGCAAGAAATAGACTTGATAAAGAGGAAATAAGGAAAATTGTTGTTTGGGCAAAGAAAAGAACGCCGCCAGAAGGCGACTTTCCTTATATAAAGGCTTTTCTTTATCCGACAAAGGAAAGTGCAAGCGTTATGCTTAAGAATGAAAAGCTAAGAGAAAAGCTTTTAGACTGTCTTAGACAGTACCATGGATATAAAAGGGCTGAGGACTTTGATATGATAGGATTGGATAAAAACGAGGCATTGAAGATTGAAGAAGAGATAAGAAATAGTAGTGTGATGGGGAAAATTAAGGGTATAAAGGAATGGCTGACGAAGTGGAAGAGTTGATTTTATGAGGAAGTTAGGCACATTAAAGCGCCGCAAGGAGTGCCGATAGGTAGCATATGGTATTTCCGTCTCATTCCGCAAGCAGGAACAATT
>QIEW01000428.1 GCA_003230535.1 bacterium | reverse complement strand
CTATGGAGTTGACCTATAAGAGGTCACAAAGTATTATTGACATAGAAGAGCCGGACGCCATACCCTTTTAACCCGAATAATTCTATAAATGTTTTTAACCTGAATTAATCTTGGTATTATTACTACAGCGACACTTTTAAATTTCCTCTCCCCTGGGGGAGAGGATTAAGGTGAGGGGGCGGCAATCTTACTCTTTTTCCAAGCTGTTTTGAGCTATTTCCCCCTTAATTTCCCCCTCACCCCGGCCCTCTCCCCCAGGGGAGAGGGAGTATTGATTAGAAGTGTCGCTGTAGTATTATGTGGAAAGGGCTATGAATAATAAAAGAACAGCGTACAGCAGTTTACAGGAATTCATTTCTCGGTTGGAGCGAGAGGATGAGCTGCTACGGATAAAAGCTCCTGTCTCGCCGATCCTGGAGATTACGGAGATTGCCGATAGGGCGATCAAGAGGGGCGGGCGGGCGCTCCTGTTTGAGAATGTCACCGGCTACGACGCTCCTGTTTTGATAAACGCATACGGCAGCGCCAGGCGGATGTCTCTGGCGCTGGGGGTGGAGGATACGGGTGAGATTGCGGATGATATACAACAGCTTATCTCGCTCTCACCGCCTCAGCGCCTGCGGGAGAAACTGTCTATCCTGGCCAGGTTGTTTGAGTTTACTAAATTCCCTCCCAAAATAATCAACCCCAAAACCCCTCCCTGTCAGGAGGTGGTACTTACCAAAGACAAAATAGACTTAGACCGCATACCGATATTACAATGCTGGCCCATGGACGGCGGGAGGTTCATCACCTTCCCGGCGGTGTTTACCAAAAGTCTCCAGACCGGCAGGAGAAATGTGGGTATGTATCGGATGCAGGTTTATGATGAGAGAACCACCGGCATGCACTGGCATATCCATAAGGATGGGGCTTCTAATTATCATGAATATAAGGAAGCGGGAAAGAGGATGCCGGCGGCGGCGGTTATCGGGACGGATCCGGCGGTAACCTTTGCCGCTACCGCGCCTATGCCGCAGGGGATAGACGAGATGCTGCTGGCCGGGTTCATCAGGAAAAAGAATGTAGAGTTGGTAAGGTGCAAGACCATCGACCTGGAGGTTCCCGCCACCGCCGAGTATGTGCTGGAGGGTTATGTGGATCTGGAGGAGACCAGGATTGAAGGGCCGTTCGGGGATCACACGGGCTACTATTCCGAGAAGGCTCCTTATCCGGTGTTCCACCTGACGGCTGTTACCCACCGGAGGAATCCGGTCTATTTTACCACCATTGTGGGCAAGCCCCCCATGGAAGACTGCTTTATGGTCGAGGCGACCTCAAAGATCTTCCTGCCCTTGTTGCGGACCCAGCATCCTGAGATCGTGGATTTGGATTTACCGCAGGAAGGCACCTTCCATAATTGCAGCATAATTTCCATCAAGAAGAGATACCCCTATCAGGCCAGGAAATTGATGAGCGCCCTCTGGGGAACCGGGCAGATGAGTTTTTCCAAGATGCTGTTGATCACTGACGACAATTTGGATATTCGCGACCATAACCTGGTTATGCGGTATCTTTTAGATAATTTTGATCCCGACCAGGATCTGTTTCAAACCGAGGGCGTATTGGATGTATTGGATCATTCCGCAGACCAGCCGCTTTATGGGTCCAAGTTGGGGTTGGATCTTACCCTGCGCCTGCCGGGAGAGCTGAAACAGCGGAGAAAACATAAACAGCGGAGGGTGCCGCCAATCAACTCCTTAGTCGAAGGCATCCCGTGTATTACCGGAGCTTATATTCCGTTCCCGGATACCAGGTGGAAGCTTTTGGTGGTTTCTATAAAGAAGGAGCGGCCGCATCAGGCCAGGGAGGTAGCTGAGGCTGTTTGGAAAAACGATCGGCATTCCGGTATTGATATTATCCTGGTGCTGGATGACTGCCAAAATTTGCAGGATAATTCGTATGTCGCCTGGAAAATGTTTAACAACGTCAATCCAAATAAGGACTTGATGTTTTACAGAAATAATAGGATCGCCATTGATGTGACCAAAAAATGTAAAGCAGAAGGTTACGACAGGGATTGGCCCGCAGAGATCGGTATGGATGATAAAACAGTCGCTAAAATAGATAAGCTCTGGAGTAAGTTGGGAATAGAGTGATGCGGAGGGAAAATTAGATGAAATATACTGACAGTTTCCTGGAGGAGTTGGAAGCTAAGCTAAATGCCGGTGGGAGGGTTTCCGAAGAGGAGGCCCGCCGGCTCTTTTTAACCAATGATATTTTGGGTTTGGGTTATTTAGCAGACAAATTACGACAGCAAAGGGCCGGTATGGTGGTTACCTTTGTGGGTAATTACCACATTTGCTACAGTAATATCTGCCTAAATAGTTGCCGGCATTGCATCTTTAGAAGAAATCCCGGCGATGCCGACGCTTTCACCTTAAGCCTGGAGGAAATCGAAACCCTTGCCGAGGAGTCAAAAAAGAGCGAGGTGCCTGAGATATTGATTCTGGGGGGGATAAATCCGGAGCTTGATCTTGGATTTTTTATCGAGGCGTTGGAGAGAATTAAGAAAAGAGTACCCGAGGTAAAAATATTAGGGTTTTCTCCCATAGAAATAGACTATTTGTCTAAACAGGAAAACATATCCCTGGACAGATTGTTTGATCTCCTGCGGTCAGCGGGTGTTTCGGCGATTACCGGCGGAGGGGCTGAAATATTCAGTCGGCGGGTGAGGAATCGGCTGGGGTGTGCGGATAAAACAAGTGGAGAGCTCTGGCTTGAAATTATGGAGACCGCTCATAATCACGGCGTCTATTCTAACGCCAGCATGCTTTACGGCGCCGGAGAAACATACCCGGAGAGAATTGAGCATCTGCTGGCAATCAGGGAACTCCAGGACAGAACCGGATCGTTTACCCACTTCCTGCCGTTTGCTTTCACAGACAAGGATCATCCCCCAACCACCGGTTACGATGATATTAAGATGATCGCTATCAGCAGGATATTCCTGGATAATTTTACGCATATCCGGGCGTATTGGTCGCACCTGGGGCTCCCGGGCGCACAATTAGCCCTCGCTTTTGGAGCGGACGACCTGAACGGCCTCAAACAGAAAGGCAGGATTATCCACTCTTCAGGGGGAGGTTCCCCCAAGCTTACCGAGAGAGAGGTCATGATAGATATTATCAGGGATGCCGGTCGGATTCCGGCTGAGCGGGATATCCTGTTTAACATTATCAGGACATACAATTAACCCGAATAATTCGGGATCATAAACACGCTCGGAGTTGGTCGCTTCCATAGCGGGAGTTTTCGGTGATTTGTATGAAAACTTTCTTTTTTGACCGTTATTTTGTAATTAGCTGTATTCAAATAACATATTCAATGTTTGCCGTGGATTTATGAATAATTCGGGTTAATAATACCGCTTAAGATAGATGATGGGCTCGTAAAAAGTCGTCATTCCCGCGAAAGCGGGAATCCATCCTGATTTTAACTATCTAAAATACTGGTTTCCCGTTTGCACGGGAATGACAAGGATGTGTGTTTCCTGGCTTATTACGAGTTCATCATAGATGCGCCCCTGCGAAAGAGAATTTTGGAGTCTTATGAACTGCTCCTTTTTGGCCATAGACAAGGAAAAGACGTTTTACTGGATTTTAATTTCCTTAATTAGTTTCAGTTTTTCTCTGGTAAGGCTCCGCTTTGGCATCGTAGTCCCTTTAGAGACTGTCGGCATTTTTTTTATTGCCGCCATGTTTGATCCTTGGCTGGCTGCTTTCACCGGCCTGGTTCTGGTAATGCTCCAAGGTATTTTTCTGGAGCAGACCTACTTTTACCTCCTTCTTTTATACATTGTGCTTGGTCTCTATTGGGGATATATGGTGCGTTTGGGCACCATTAGGATTTGGGGGAAGTGCAGCCTGGCGGAGAGGATAAAGAGGTGGGCCGTATTTTTCCTGGTTTTTTTGCCCGGAAGCAGTTTTATTGAGTTGAGCATAAAGGGAACCCTCAATGAGCTGGTTTTCAAAGAAGAAGGCTTGATCTATTATCGGGAAGGGTTGGTTAATTTTTGGACGAATTACGTTTACAGGGGAAGGCTGTTAAAACTTATCCTTCCCGGGTTGTCCTGGAACTTTTTCATTGAAATATTATCCATCATCGCGGTTACATATTTAATCTACAGGTTTTTCCCTTTCAAGAACCGCTATCTTCTGGCTTGCACTAAAATCAGTCGAGGAGACCTGCTGATAGGACAGGAGTCGGTCATCTTATACATCCTGGGTCAATCCGGGGCGATGTTTATCCTTTTTCTGATTGAGAAGAGCGGTTCCACAAACTTTAAACTCCTGGATTTAATTCATACCGCTTCCTTTTGGGGGATATTTTTTGTGGTCTTAGGTACCGTCACCTACTTTGTGGGCACAAATGAAAAGATCCAAAATTATGGAAGATCAATCACCGTGATTACCATTCCGCCGTTTCTGATGCTGTGGCTGATACTGCGCATCCAGAGTCAAATTAATATCAGGACATCATATAAGATCAGGAAGTTAATAGAACCTATGGGTATGTCTTTCGAAAAGATAAATGGGGTGATAACCACCCAGTCCTTTCAGCAAATGTGGCTGACGACATTAATCACCACTTCCTACATCCTCGGCAGTTTTATAATCATCCTCATAATATTTAAATGGAACAGGGGTTTAAGAGAGGCGAAAAATGAGTTGGAAGACCAGATTATGGAAAGGACAAAAAGATTGCAGCAGGCCCAACAGACGCTGATCGAAAACGAGAAGCTGGTCTCTCTGGGCCGTTTGTCCGCCGAGGTAGCCCATGAGATAAACAACCCCCTCTATGGGGTGTTAAACTATTCCGATATCTTGTTGGACAAGGCTAAACAAGATCGCAATTTATTAAAATATATAAATATAATAAGGAGCGGACTGTATTATATCAACGCCATCTTAAAGCAGCTCCGGGGGATTTCAGGCCCGACAGAGCCAAGTTTTACCCAGGTCGATCTAGTAAAGCTGATTAACCATTCTCTATTTCTTATGGATTATAAATTTACGAGCAAAAATATTAACGTAATGAAAGAGTATGCCGATGAGCCTATCCTGATTGAGGCTGATCCCCAACTGCTGCAACAAGTTTTCATAAATATAATCCACAATGCTATCCAGGCCCTACGCGGAGCCGAGAAATTTACTGTCGGCATAATATCCGGTCCAGACAATATGATAGAGTTAACCTTCCAAGACGAAGGCCCCGGTATCCCGGATGCCCAACTCAAGAATATATTTAATCCATTTTTTACCACAAAGAAGCCGGAGGAGGGCATGGGGCTTGGCTTAACCATCTGTGAAAGAATAGTTAATAATCATAACGGCAAGATAAAAGTGCACAGTGTCCAGGGAAAGGGAACCACTTTTTTTATCCATCTTCCTCTCCGGCAGGGCCGGCATGAAAATTAGAATACAGGAGTAGATTATGTTTTCCCCAAGAATTCTTATAGTGGATGACGAACCCATAGTGAGGGATTCATTGGCAGAAATAATCTCTGCTGACGGCTATGAGGTGTTCTCCGCCTATTCGGCAGAAAAAGCGCTGGAACTTATTGAAAATAAACGAATGGATATTGTTCTTTTGGACATGGTGCTGCCGGGAATGGGCGGGTTGGATCTTTTGAGGTTATTGAAGGGGAGGAATTTTCAAGGTGAAATTATCCTTATTACGGCATATTCCACGGTGGAGAGCGCGGTCTCGGCCCTCAAGATCGGCGCCTATGATTACTTGATCAAGCCTTGCAATAATGAAGAGGTCAAGCTGCTGATAAAAAGAATCATTGAGAATAATTCCCTGAAAATTGAGAATCAAATATTACGGGAACAGTTAAGGAAAGAGCACGGGCTGGCAAACATAATCAGTAAAAATGAGAAAATGCAGCGGGTCTTCCACCTAATCCAAGTAGCCGCTTCTTCAAATTCAACGGTAATTGTCTGCGGCGAGACAGGTACCGGCAAAGAAATGGTCGCCAGGGCCGTCCATTATTTAAGCCCCCGGAAAGATAACCCTTTCATCAAGATTGATTGCGCCTCCTTACCGGCTGAAATCTTAGAAAGCGAACTTTTTGGTCACGAAAAAGGAGCTTTCACCCACGCCCTGAATAGAAGGAAGGGTCGGGTAGAACTGTCTGATACGGGAACGCTGTTTCTGGATGAGATAGGCTGCCTCCCCCTCGAGCTACAGGGGAAACTTTTAAGGTTGCTTCAGGAGCGCGAGTTTGAACGGCTTGGATCCAATAGAACTATAAAGGTCGATATCCGGATCATCTCAGCAACAAACGTCAATTTGGAAAAATCGGTGGAAAAAGGTGGTTTTCGGAGCGATTTGTACTACCGTTTGAATGTTTTTAATATCACTCTGCCACTCCTGAAAGAAAGGAAAGATGACATCCCCTTGCTGGTAAACCATTTCATAAACACCTATAACCTTGAATGCGGCAAAAAAATCAAAGGGATTTCTCCAGAGGGCCGGCAGCTTTTTTTAGATTATGACTGGCCGGGGAACATAAGGGAGCTAAAAAATTATGTGGAACAAGCGATATTGCTGGAAAATGGAGATTATATTACTCCCGCCAGCCTGCCTGATGTCCTGACCAGGGGGAAAGACAAGAATGAGATAGCGGAAAAAAGCGGGTCGATAATCGATTTTCGCAGAAAAATTCTCTCCTATGAGAAAAAGGTGATCCTGGATGCTTTAAAAACCAGCAAAGGCAAGAAGAAAGACGCTGCAAAAATGTTAGGGTTAAGCCCTCGGCTACTCAGCTACTATCTGTCAAAATATTTGATCAACAAACCTGGTGATGAAGACTTGCCTTACTCCGATTCAGACTAATATTCCGTAGGCCAGGGGTTCGATTTCTAATTAGTATTGCAATAACAAGTCATTGCGAGCGGAGCGAAGCAATCTTCGCGTGCAGTCGGGTCCTCAGACCTGACTGGCGGTTTTTAGGAGGTGTCAGATTTGAGAATCTGCCGCCACCCGAAAAGTCCACACCGGCAGGCGCGCTAAGTTCTCACTGTTTGACGGCAACTATAGTATTATGGGCTGGTTGCTTCACCGCGTAGTTGGGGGAACAGAATAACATCGCGGATGGAGGGCATGTCGGTAAACAGCATCACCAGCCGGTCTATCCCTATGCCCTCGCCGGCAGCCGGCGGCATCCCATGCTCCAGGGCGCGGAGAAAATCCTCATCCAGACGGTGGGCTTCCTGGTCGCCGGCTTCACGCTCTTTTACCTGAGCCAAAAAACGCTTCCGCTGTTCCTGGGGATCATTCAGCTCGGTAAAAGCATTGGCAATTTCCGTACCACCAATATAGAGCTCAAACCGCTCCACCAAGTCGGGGGCTTCGGGCTTGGATTTGGCTAATGGAGATATATCCAGCGGGAAATCTATGATAAAGGTGGGCTGAATAAGCTGCGGTTCAACCAGTTTTTCAAACAGTTTCAGGAGTATTCCCCCCGGCTTTGCCTGTGTGTCCACCCCCGATTTGGCGGCTATGTGGCGCAGCTTGTCGTGACACTGTAGTTCCCCTTCCGAGAAGCCGCCGAACTTTACCAGCGACTGGGTCAGGCTGAAGGTTTGCCAGGGAGGAGTAAGATCAATCCGGCGCCCCTTATACTCCAGTTCCGTGCGGCCCAGTGTTTGCGAGGCCAGCTCACAGAACAGCTCCTCCGTAAAACGCATCAGCCTGCTATAGTCGGTGTAGGCCCAATAGAACTCCAACATCGTGAACTCCGGGTTATGCTCGGTGGACAGCCCCTCATTCCTGAAGTTGCGGTTTATCTCATAAACCCGCTCCAATCCGCCTACCAGGAGACGCTTTAAGTATAGCTCCGGAGCTATTCTGAGATAAAGCTCTCTGCTGAGGGCGTTGTGGTAGGTTACAAAAGGACGGGCGGCCGCTCCCCCAGGGATCGGCTGCATCATGGGGGTCTCCACCTCCAAAAACCTATGCCGGTCAAAGAACAGCCGTAAGGCGTGAATTAACCGGCTCCGCAGAGAAAATACCTCGCGCACCCGAGAGTTTGCGATAAGATCAAGATAGCGTTGACGATAGCGGGCCTCTACGTCGCGCAGCCCATGCCATTTTTCCGGGAGGGGACGCAAGGATTTGGCTAACAGGACATAGTCTTCCACCCAGATAGTAAGCTCACCGGTTTTGGTCCGGAAGAGATGCCCCTCTACGCCCACAAAATCACCTATATCAAGCTTCTTGAAACTTGCATAGACACTCTCCCCCAGGACATCCCGGCGGGTATAGAGCTGGATTTTGGCGCCATTACTGAATAGATGGGCAAAACTTGTCTTCCCATGACTGCGGAATGAGATCAGCCGTCCGGCGGTGTGGACCTTCTCTTCAGCGGCAAGCAAATCATCTCCGGCCTCAAGAAGCTCCCCGATGGAATGGGAAAGCCTGCATCTGGCCGGATAAGGATCCTGGCCGGCCTCCTTTAATGCTTCCAGCGTATGGAGGCGCTGGAAGGCTTCATTCGTTACGTTGTCATCCCTGGTATTTTCCATAACTCTAAGTACCTGATTTTAGGCTATTTTGGTTGATAGATTACAGATGTATATATATACAGTACGCTGCTGTTATTGTTAACAGAGACTTAACTATACCCGGAATAAATCCTGGTGATAATCTAATACCAATTCGCTATCAAACATTAAAGAATAGCTGTCAGATGGTAACATCTGACAGCACGCCGCTTGTGGCGTCAGGAGTTTCCTCCTGACGCAGATGTTCAACTTTTGATGGCAATTTAGTCTAATACCGTATCCGGCTACATGGCGTATTCCGGAAAAGGTATGGGAGTAAAGGACATTACAAACAGAAGCATAGTAAACAGACCGAGCAATTTACGCCTACCGTCCAGCGGAGTCACATCATCTAAGGGAGCAGGGTGGCGAATGCCCATGAAAAGAAGGAGAATGATAAATACTGTCCAGGCTAAGTTATAGAAAAGACAGATGCCGATAAGAATTCCCAAAGCTATTCTGGATAAATTGATTCCCTTTTTCCCAAACATAGAATAACATATATGACCGCCGTCCAACTGGCCGATAGGAAAAAGATTAATGGCGGTCACAAAAAGTCCAACCCATCCCGCATAAGCTATCGGATGCAGCAACACATCATGGCCGGGGGGGATTTCACCTAACACCAGCCGTTGGAGCAACAAAAATATTAATGAATCCCCCAAAGAAAATGCCGGCTGGGATAGCTGTTCTGCGGCTATTACCTGGGAGTATCCCAGGCCCACAATGGCGGCGATAAAGGCTAACACAAGGCCGGCTAACGGCCCGGCCGCACCGATGTCAAACAACGACCGGCGGTCTTTAATCCTTCCCCGCATAAAGATAATCGCGCCCAGAGTGCCGAAAGGCGAGAAAGGAAAAGGAATAAACAGAGGGAGAGTAGCCGGTACCCCATATTTCCGGCTGGCTATGAAATGGCCCATCTCATGGGCGGTAAGAATAGCCATAATAAAAAAAGAATACCAGAACCCCGCCGTATAGTAAGTGCTGATAACGGTTAGAATATAAAGTATTATGTGTTTTAAGTATTTGCGATACATATTCTTAGTCTTAGCGAGGTTCAGATCAATGAATGGCGTTAGGAAAGATGAAAGATTTGTATTTAAACAGGTAACACCTGATCCGTTACCTGTTTAAACACAACTGGACATCAGCTTTAAGCAAGCCGGAGGGAAGGGAAGCATGTTGCCGCCTAATAAACATACGCCAGAGATATGCCCCGCTTATTACTGTTCCGTCTTTACTATAGAGCCTTATCTGGCAGGCATTTTTG
>QIEW01000086.1 GCA_003230535.1 bacterium | reverse complement strand
AAAACAAAGCCGCCGTCAAACTGCACACCCTTATGGATTTACGCGGCAACATCCCTTCGTTTATCTGGATTACAGAGGGCAAAGTCCACGACGTCAACATCCTGGACGATTTGCTTCCAGAGCCAGGGGCCTTCTACGTGATGGACCGTGGCTATCTCGACTTTGCCCGCCTTTACGCCTTGGCCCAGTGCTTGGCGTTCTTTGTCACTCGTTCCAAGAGCAATTTCAATTTTCGCCGACTATATTCCCATCCGGTGGACAAATCTACCGGCTTAAGGCCAATACAGTTCACTTAAGCCAAATTGGCCTGGAAATGCTAGTATAGCGTTTCAGTAAAAAGCATACGTTTAAATGTCACCGCGGGAAAACAAGGGGTTGCTTCGTCGTTTCACTCCTCGCAATGACACAATTATTTGTCTATATTTTATTGAAACGCTCCACTAGTGATATCCAAACCCTTGTCGGTCAGCTTTATTACCGGATACCGATCACCATCCTGCCGGATAACTTCCTGAGCTAAAAGCTCATCCACCAAAGAGCGCCAGTAATTTTTGTCCCTGTGTTTTCCTGCGCCGTAAGTCTTAATCTGATTATGCAGCCATTGGCGGATGCGCTTGGTGTCCGCACCAAGCACCACATCAATAATATGCCCGATCCCAAACCGCTGATCGGTTCTTTGTATGGCCGACATTATTATTTGGGCGTCCACCTCAATCCGCCGGATAGTCTTCGTTCCTTTTATTGATTAGTGTTACACTTTTAAACGATCATTGGCACCTGTATCTACTGAATTGTTTTTTAATTTTTCGTATTCCTCAGGAGTCCAAAAACAATCATATCCTTGCTTTCTTAATTCGTGCTTATATACTTTTATCCCCACTTTTGCGCCCATATTTGCTAGGCCTGCCGGTTCTACGCAAAGAGGAGGTATTCTTATTTTGTCAACGATCCAAACAATAATAAAAACAGACCAGAGTATTGGGAAAAATATTATGAAACGTCGCATTAATTCCCGCCTTCTATATTTATAGATACAGAAATCACAAATCAAAACTTCTTTTGATCCACCAATTGAGTAAAGATCTACAGTAGTAGTAACCATTTGGGCAGGTTTATAGGACACATAGCTACGCTCTGAAATTTTTTCACCAGAGTAGAAGCGATAAGACTCCCCCGGTTTTTTATGACACTTTACACAAACAGTGCTATTATCTAAATTCATAAGCTGTGTTAACAAATCTGAATTTATAAGCTGTGTTAACAAGTCTGAGAATGGCTTCCTATTTCTAATTATAATCGCGAGTATTGAGTAAGTATCTGAAATCTTTTTTGCCAAAGTAGAAGTAATCCCCTTTGGATTTTTATAACACTTTACACAAATATCATCCTTATTTGCTTGTATAAGTTGCGACAGCAAACCTGAGAATTGCCTCCTATTTCTAATGATCGTCCCAGGCATAGTAAAGAGTTTCTCTCTACACCAAAATAATAAAATTAATAGCAATACAAATAAAACTTCCATCTCTTACTCCTAAACCTATCTAAAATCTTTCAGTTACCGTCAGTGTAACACTGGAATTCAGTAGCGTCAAAATTTTTATAACTTTAATTTCCGATAAGTGTCGGACACCTCCTGGGCGCCTAATGAACTGTTTATAAATACAGCGGAGAGGCCGACGCTTTGGGCTGCATCCACCTGGTCTTTCATCAGGGAGATTAAATGGCTCCTAAAAATGGCAATCAGTATTTTGGGGTCAGAAAATAGGTGAATGTGACGGCAAAAACGGCATCAAAATTTTTGCGCAGGGGAAATTTTCAGTGAATTCCCCCCCCAACATCTCATAATCAGGCAGTACTAGTGGAGCGTTTCAATAAAATATAGACAAATAATTGTGTCATTGCGAGGAGTGAAACGACGAAGCAACCCCTTGTTTTCCCACGGCATATGAGATTGCTTCACTTCGTTCGCAATGACATTTAAACGTATGCTTTTTACTGAAACGCTATACTAGCTTTTATTAATCTTAGTAAAACAGTGGGATGTTCAAGGATAAAATGAGTTTTATTTTTCTTTTAGTTATCCCCATGAACAGATGTTGTCGGTGCCCCTGGAATTATTCTGTTTTTACTCTGAAGCAGCCCTCTTGTTCGTTTAGCTACAGATGATCCGGGCCAAATTCAAAGCTGAGATACTAACTAAATTCGTCCCCTGTCCCGGGAAGGAGCTGTCTCCCACCAGATAAAGGTTTTTATATGGCGTATAGTTAGAGTAACCGTTGATGCCGAAGCCGCTCCGGGTGCCAGCCAGGCTGATTATACCGCCCCGCGGCCGGAGAGTATATTTTTCATAAGTCAGCGGAGTGGCGGACTCCTTATAATTGATGCCTTCCCCTACAAAGGTAATCAAACTCTGTAATGATTGAATAACAGCCGTTTCCAGCCGTTCTTTGCGCTGGTGATATTCATCGTCTCTGGCCCAGTTTTCCTTGGGAAGAAAACAGCTTACAGTAACGGCTCTTTTCCCTTGAGGGGCCCGCGTATTATCATCTGCCGGCGAGATAGAAATGAATAAGGTATTGGTTCCCCCCAAAGGCTTTTCCGGATCTACCGTCAGCAGTACGTTTTCCCTGATTTCCCCGGGCAAAACATTAGCATCCAACCCAAGATATACGCTAAACGGAAGCCAGCGCGGGGAGACATTCTCCGTTAGCTGTTTTATTTTTTTGCTTAGCCGGGTCTCGCCTAGAAGTCGAAGGTGCAGGTTTTCCAAGGTAGTATTGGCAATAACGTACTTAGAACGTAAGGTCTGCCCGTCCTGGAGTTGTACGCCAATGGCTCGCCGGCCTTCTTTTAAAATCTTATCCACCCGGCTGGAGCACCTCACTTCACCTTTATGTTTCCTAATAAAATCCACCAGCAGATCTATTAATCCCTGAGCCCCGCCTTTCAGGTAAACAATCCCTCGTTTAGGTATCCCCAGAAGATAAGCGCAATAAAGGGTGCTGCATTCTTTTAGTGGTTGCTGGCCGTAGTAGAAAGCCAGCAGATCAAGCGCCTGTTTAAGTCCGGGGTTTTCTATCAGTTCATTTAGCAGTCCGGCCGGCGACGCCTCATAAGAGGGAAGAGTTTTGGAGAATACCTGATGGATTTTCCGGTAGTATGAGTATTTGTCCGCCAGAGTGTGAGGAGCACGGAATGCAGGTTTCCTGGAAAGGGACGAAAATACCTCTTCCAGCTGGTCAAGAACATCCAGGAAGGATTTTATCCTTGCCCGCCCTTTGGGGAACTCCCGTTCCAACTCCCCCAATAGCTCTATCCGATTTGTATATAGATTTAATCTGTGCTGGGGCAAGATCAACTGTAATCCCGGGTTCAGGGCTGTTTTTCGGATGCTGAGCCCGAGCTCGAACAATACTCGATCATGTCCTCCTCCCAGCTCAAACCCGGAATAAATGCCGGCAACTGACTGAAATACATAGCCGTTTCTACTAAAATAGGCACACATCCCGCCGGGACGCTCCCCCTGCTCAAGGATCAGCACCCGCAAACCCCGCGCCGCCAACAGCGCCCCGGTGGTTACCCCGCCTATCCCCGCCCCAATAATGATGGCATCAGCATCCATAACCGGTCATTACCTAATCTATACTATAACGTCTCTGAGACACCGGCTTTGGAGAAGGAAGCCATCTGGGTCATGATTTTCACTCCCGCTTCCACTAAGTTTATGCCGAGCACCGCGCCGGTACCTTCGCCTAATCGCAGGTCTAGCCTTAACAGCGGATTTAGACCCAGATGCTCCAAAATAACCCGATGGCCTGCCTCCCGGGACAGATGTGCAGCCAACAGATAATCAAGGATCTGGGGTTTAATTTGATAAGCCACCAATGCCGCTGCACCAGAGATGAAGCCATCCAATACAATGGGACGCCGGTAGGCCGCCCCCGCTAAAATTACGCCCGCCAAGCCGGCAATCTCCAAGCCTCCCAGCTTAGCCAACACATCCCAAGGGTCATCCCGTTGGGGTTTGTTGATGGCGATTGCTTGTTTAATAACCTTTTTTTTATAGCTTAATGTTTCCTGGTCAATCCCGGTGCCGGGCCCGCTTACTTCATCTACCGAGCAACCGGTAAATACAGCCGTTAGGGCGCTGGAGGGGGTGGTATTGGCAATCCCCATGTCTCCGGTAGCGATAATGTCCACACCGGTTGCTAATTCTTCCTCCACCACTCTGATACCTACTTCCAGCGCTTGTTGAGCTTGTTTACGGGTCATCGCCGGACCGACAGCCATATTCCGGGTTCCCTGAGCCACCTTATAGCGGCGGAGTTCAGGATGAGAAAGAGCCTCCCCCGCTACTCCAACGTCCACCACCACTACCCTCGTCCCGGTGTGTTTTGCGAGCGCCGATATCCCCGCCCCGCCGGCTAAGAAGTTAAGCGCCATCTGCTTAGTAACCTCCTGAGGGAATGCGCTCACTCCTTCTGCGGCTACCCCATGATCTCCGGCCATCACCACCGCCACTTTATGGACAACTGACGGGGTGAGGGTATGGTGGATTAGGCTATACCAGGCGGCTAGCTCCTCCAAACGCCCCAGGCTCCGGCGGGGCTTGGTGAGGTTATCTAATTTCCTCCAGATGGCCGCCTCAAGCCTTCTGTCTACAGGCGCAATTTTAGATAGAATAGCTTTTATTTTTTGTGACATAAATTCTCTTTATCCCGAATAATTCGGGACTTATAACACGCTCGGAGTTGGTCGCTTCCATAGCGGAAGTTTTCGGTGATTTGTATGAGCCATTTCATTTTTTGACCGTTATTTTGTAAATAGCTGTATTCAAATAATATAATCAATGTTTGCCGTGGATTTATGAATAATCAGGAAGTACTTAGTACAGCGTTTCTTAAACACCATTACGCTGAAGATTTTAGTTTTATTATATTACCTGAAAAACTTCTACTATGCAAGTAGTTGTATTTTATATATGAGATACAAGCCGAATCGATTTATATGTGTTATTTATAAATATATAACAAAAGCTTAACCATCTATTTATCCACATGTCAATGCCGGTTAAACGAGATTAGCCCCATTACAAACTATCGACTAGTTTCCCCTGTTTGTCAGTATGACACGACTTCTCGTTCCATTCTCTGTCATAATGACATACCTGCTGTTTTAATTACAGTCTAACATAATCTGACCACAACAATATTATGCTTTATAATTCCGTCTGTTAAGGTGATTTAACACTTAGAATCTAAACAATATTTAAGTGGCATATTTCTTGCCGCCTAATAAGAGAGAGGATGGTTTGGCCTGGAGACAAGGGCAGATTTTGCATAGGTTCAGCTTTATTAGTGGCGGGAGCCAATTACCGGCGGGTAACCCACCGTAAAGATTGTGACTCAAAAAAGGAATACGGTAAAAAGATATGACAGGTAAGATACTGGATATATTAGGTCTCAGTGCAGGGAGTGTCTGTTTAGTAACGGCAGCGACCACGCTTTTCACGCCAGGCGCCCCTAATCTAATGGAGTGGCTGACTAATAATCATGTATTGAAATATTCACTGTTAGCTTTTGCCTGTTGGATTATTTGCCATATTGGAAGTAGAATAGAAGCAAGTTATTTCACTGACGGCCATGAAAAATCAACGGATATATTTATAATATACAGTTACTTACCGTTATATCAAGCTATCTTTCCTCTTTTTTTCTTCATGTTGTTCCTGCGCTATTGGTTACTACTCCCGCATTAGTCCCCTCTGTATTAATAATTACCTGTTTTATGGCAACTTAGTATTAGAGGGAAAGGTTATTCATTACAGCTTGCGGAGCAAGGATTTGCGCTTGCTTTCCTTTCGGGAGAGACGATAGCTGGGCCCTCTTTTTTTAGTGCCGCGGAAATTTATTGGTTCATCCATATCGTCTTCACTCCCATAGAAGTCGCCTTCCCCGCTCTCTTTTGCTTTGCGGAGACGGTTGACAAATTCCATCGCCGGAACGCTTGTTACGCCGCGGTCTGCGGCAAAATTCCTTATCTCCCAATCAGAGCTTATCACCACCGGGGAAGCCGTTTGAACCAGCAACCTTTTAATCACTTCATCAGCCTTTTCCCCTAATCGTGAGTAAATAATCTTGATCTGGCCTTGCTGCTGATGCTGCTCTATCGAAACGCCATTTTTCCAGCCGTCAAAAACCACAATTACCCGGTGAGTCTTCTGACTTTGGTAAGCGGCCAGTTCCCGAAGGAGTCTCTCCCTCGCTTCCTCTAGGCTTGGAAATCGCAGGTGCTGCCCCCTGAAGAAGCAATGAAGTAAATTATAGCCATCGATAATTAACGTCAGCGCCAACTTTCCTCCTGCTTAGCCCGAATAATTCGGAATCATAAACACGCTCCCATTGGTCGCTCCCATAGCGGGAGTTCTCGGCAATTTCTATGAGCCATTTTGTTTTTGACCATTATTTCGTAACTAACTGTATTTAAATAATATCATCAATGTTTGCCGTGAATTTGTGAATAATCAGGGTTAGAAGGTATAGAATTGTAGCGGGCTTGCGCTCGTTCAATAAATTCCTGAGTATCCAGGATACCTTTGATGCTGCTTAAACTGGTATAATGATCGGCCGCATAGATAAGCTGGGTGGACGTATTGGTATCCGGGCCGATGACCTCTACCCGCACGCCTAATGAGCCCAATATCTCTACCGGACGCACAAAATCACCGTCTCCGGTAACCAACACCATTACATCCAACGCATGGCCCAGGGTAAGAGCATCCACGACAATCTCTATATCCATATCTCCCTTAACCGTTCCATCAGGCATCCGGCGAAGCTCTTTGGCTACTACCCGGTAACCTAAATGACTTAAGGCTCTCATAAAATTATGCTGACCTTCATCCTCCGGATCATATCGCATAAAGGCAGCCGCCCGCACCAATTGTCTCCCGCGAACACCATATCTGAGCAGCGCATCATAATTAATTTTCCCACATGTCTTCCAGATATTTTGTACATCAACAAATAAAGCCACCCTCTGGCTGAGGTTCTCCCCGGGATAAAGCTGATATGTCGGTTCAACTATTCTCATCATCTTACTCCTTTTATTGTCCGGCGCTCCAGAATATCGCTGACCTTTTTTAAATCTTGTACGGTATCCACTCCAAATGTATTATAATTAGTCGAAACAACTTTAATTTTATAGCCATGCTCCAGCAGGCGCAACTGCTCTAATTGTTCTTTGCGTTCTAAGCCGGACGGCCCGAATTCCGAAAACTGAGATAAAGCATACCGCCTGAAAGCATAAATACCTATGTGCCGCCAAAAGTATCCCTCCCATTCTTCCTTTGATAAAGACAGACCGGCTTTTTGCGCCTCCCACAGTTTTTTACTGTAAGGAACAGGAAAACGCGAGAAATAGATCGCACAATCGGATATATCCGTAATAACCTTTACGGCGTTGGCATCCCATAGCTCATCCCAACTACCAATAGGATACTTCAGGGTAGCCACTGCTATCCGCGCATTATCCGCCATGGCGACTACTAATTGAGAGATCATCTCAGGATGTATCAGCGGCTCATCCCCTTGGACATTCACGATAATTTTTATATCGGCGGGAAGTAAACGGGCGGCCTCAGCCACCCGCTCGCTTCCGGTTTTATGCTCCTCAGAGGTCATTATCGCCCGGCCGCCGAACTCTTCCACCGCTGTTTGGATCCGTTTATCATCGGTCGCCACAAAGACCTCATCTACCAGCCTGGATTTCTTAACCCCTTCATAAACCCACTGGATCACAGGCTTATTAAGGAGAATCGCCAGCGGTTTCCCCGGGAACCTGGTAGAAGCATACCGGGCGGGAATAATAGCGGCGATTTTCATAAGAACCCTTCTCTCCTAATTTGGGCTTGCTGAAAAGTACGGATATTAATATAGTAACCTACTATAACACTTATGTTTATTATTATGTAGTAAAAAATTATATTCTAACCATAATTATAGTTAGAATGGTCAGTCACATCACCAGCCAAGGCTGGGGAAGAAAAATTTGCTCATATAGTTTCAAGGCATAAGTATCGGTCATACCGGCGATAAAGTCGCAGGCTAACCGCTGGGTTTCCTCTCCCTGCTCCAACCTTTTCCGGAACTCCCCTCCTATCTGAGCGGGATACCTTACAAAATAAGCATACAATTCCTCGACAACCTTGGAGGCTTTCCTGAACTCCCGATAAGTGCGTTCATCATAATAAACTGTGGAGTTAAGGAAAGCCCGCAGCTCCTCTATAGCCTCCAAGACTTCAGGAGACATCGAAAGCTGGGGAAGCCGCTCCCGGCTGGTATAAATCAGGTCGCACACCATAGTGTTTATGCGTCCGGAATTAGTTTCACCCAACACCCCCAGACACCTCCCCGGGATGCCCTCCAGCTTTATGAGCCCCCCCCTAATAGCATCGTCAACATCATGGTTTACATAAGCAATACTATCAGCCAACCGCACAATCCGCCCTTCCAGGGTTACGGCCTGCGGCCCATTATTTTCAGGGAACAGCGGCTTGGAACCTTTAGAATGGTTCACTATCCCATCTCGAACCTCGAAGGTTAAATTTAACCCCCGGCCGTTCTTCTCCAGTACATCCACTACCCGCAGGCTCTGCTGCTCATGGTGAAATCCACCGGGATGTATTTTGTTCAATACGGCCTCGCCCGCATGTCCAAAAGGAGTATGGCCCAAGTCATGGCCCAAAGCGATAGCTTCTGTCAAGTCCTCATTTAGCCGTAGTGACTTAGCGATGGTACGGGCAATTTGGGCAACTTCTAAGGTGTGCGTCAGGCGAGTCCGGTAATGGTCGCCGGTAGGGGATAGAAATACTTGGGTTTTACGTTTTAGACGACGGAAGGATTTGCTATGTACAATTCTATCTCGGTCTTGCTGGTAAGCCGGGCGTAAACTACATTCCGGGATCAGATGAAGCCGGCCGCGTGATTTAGCGCTGAAAGCGGCGTAGGGAGAAAGAAGCTTCATCTCTTGCTCTTCCAGCATCTTGCGGATGTTCATATTATTGCTTTTATTTGTATTATGTTTGCCTTAATTATAAATTTATATTCTATAATATAATAATAACAGACAAAAAAATCAACACTGAAACTGACTGTTAATTTTATCCAACAGATAAAGTACTAAATCCATCGGAATTACTCCCCCAAGGAAAACACCGGCCCGATTTCCCCTTGCGGGACTACGGTGAAGCTGGTGGAACAGCTCCGGACGCTCGCCAGTGCAGCTTGCGTCTCCGCTTCAACCAACTCCCGGTAGTTATTGGTCTTGCTTAAGTGGCCCAGGATTACATGCTCCAGCTGCGGATGGACCAACTCCTTTAGCAGCGCTGCGGCATCTTTGTTGGATAGATGACCCTGACGGCTCATGACCCGCTTTTTCAGCGGCCAGGGATAGGGACCCCCCTGGAGAAGATCCGGATCATAGTTGGATTCGAGAAGAATTAAGTCGGCGCCCCGCAGTCTCTCCCGCACCAGGTGGGTAACATAACCTAAATCCGTAGCCAACGCCACCTTACGGCTGCCATAATGGATGGTGAAACCTACCGGATCTGCCGCATCATGTGGTACAGAGAAAGGCGCAAGGGTAAGATCCCCTATCCGGAACGGCTCGCCGGAGTTAAAATAAACCACTTCCTCCCCTCCGTTCAGACAGCCATTTAGGGCTTGGTGCGTCCGCTGGGTAACATATACCGGCAGCTTCAGGCGCCGCGCCAACACCCCAACCCCCAAGGTATGATCCCGGTGTTCATGGGAGATTACCAGAGCCTGAAGGCGCTCCGGGGATAACCCCGCCGCCGCGAACCTGGAGAGTATCCCCTGGCCGGATAAGCCGGCATCCACCAGCACCCCACCTCCCGGGCTTTCCAAATAAATGGCGTTACCGGAGCTGCCGCTGGCTAAGACACAAAGCTTAAGACTAATGATCGCCTCCTTTCAAGACCCAAACCTGCCGTTTTGCTGCGGAGATATTCCGTCTCATCTAAGATGTGTTGCAGGTATTCAAGAGGTAAAGGCGACATAGCTAACCTCGTTGATAATATGAAGGCGGAGTTAAAGACTGAGCGACTCGGTAGTTACCAACTCAACCTGGCGCTTAAATACATCTTCCAAGAGAAGTGAAAGCTGGATAAAGTTATCAAAAGTTTTCTTGTCCGGTTCAAACTCCACTAGAACATCTATATCGCTTTCTGTGTTTTGTTCCTATTCCTATGCGGCATAGTGCCGGTAATCTATATCTGGAAAGATGTTGTCCTTATATTCTATATCCTGTAGCCAGGTCTCGTCAATAGAATTCTTCTTGATACTTTCATAAAGTATGGTAAAGCGCAGGATATGGTCTTTGGTGCGTTTTTGGGCATAACTTACCATGGTGCCGGTCTTCATAATAAAGGCCCAGTCGCTGCTCTGGGCCAGCAGCAGCTCTCTGGCAGCCTGATTTAGCGCCCGTTTGAGTATTCCGGCAGCCTCAGGGTAAGCCGAGGCCAGCTCAGCCATTCGTTCGGCCCCCTTGTGTAGATGGCGATAGATCCAATCGTTACTGCCGTTGAGCCATACTTCAGAGTAGCCCTTGTAGCCCCAGGAGGAAAAGGAGGGGGTGGAAGCCTGAACCACCGGATTTTCTTCTAAATACTCGCTCGGGATAATCGTCCGGATAGTGTGCTGGTCATGGTGGATTTTTCTAAGGAGGAACTCCAGCCAATCGGGGCCTTCAAACCACCAATGTCCGAATAGCTCCGCGTCATAGGGCGCCACCACAATCGATTTGCGGCCCAGAAAATCATAGAGATACTCCGCTTGCTTCTCCCTGCACCACATGAAATGACCGGCGTGTGCGGCCGCCTTATCCATGGCCACCTTCCTGTCATAAGGCTCCTTATGGGGCGTGGGCCCGGTAATGCGGTAGTATTTAATACCCAAATTAGTCCGGATACCGTCACTATGCAGGTAAGGCTTCAAATAATCATAATCCAGATCAAAACCTACATCCCGGTAGAATTCCCGATAGTAATAATCTCCCGGGTAGCCCTCGACAGCGCTCCAGACCTGCTTGGACGACTCTATATCCCGGCCAAAGGCGGCTACGCCCGTCCGGCACAAGATAGGAGCAAACACTCCGTATTTAGGCCGGGGGGAAGCATGCAGTATCCCGTGGCTGTCTACAAAGAAAAACTTTATTCCGGCTTCCGCCAATATCTCATCTATACCAGGGGAATACCCGCACTCCGGAAGCCAAATCCCCTTAGGTTTACAACCTAGATGCTTTTCATGATTGGCGACGGCGGTAAAAATCTGACCGCGGATAGCCGACCGATCTACATCCAGTAGGGGTAAGAACCCATGCGTCGCCCCGCAGGTAATCAGCTCCAGCTTTCCCAACTCCATAAAGCGCCGGAAACCGTTCAGCAGATTTCCGTTATACTTCTCTACTAACGTACGTTTGGCGGAGTTTAGCCGATGGGAATACATCAAAGCCAGGCTCTGAAATTCCGGCTGCCATTTGGTGCGAACCACCTCCCGCGACGCCAGGTCGATCAACTTGTCCATATACCGCTCCAACCGTGAGCCAAGCAACTGATCGGCAAACATAGAGATCAAGCTGGGGGACAAGGACATCGTCAATTTAAAGTCCACCTCATCAGCCACCAACCGCTCAAAAGCTTCCAACAAGGGGATATAGGTTTCAATTACCGCTTCATAAAACCAGTCCTCCTCTAAAAAATCATCATACTCCGGGTGACGCACATACGGCAGATGCGCGTGTAACACTAATGCTAAATATCCTTTTTCCAACTTCTTCTCCTTAGCGGATAGCATCCGCCGGCAATTTTTGTGTAACAGGTCAACTGTTAGTGATGTTTGATGTTGATGGGGCAAACACCTTAGTATCCCAAACACCCGACAAAGAACAGGGGGCTGCGCCAGCCCCCTGTTCCGTCCGTCTAATTGTATTGTATGCTAATAACCCACTTATACTAAGTTGCTATCAAACATGAAAGATTTGCGTCAGGAGGTAACTCCTGACGCCACCATAACGCCATACCACCATAACCTGCTGTAAACCACAAATATAGCTATAAGGCACTATTTAAGGTACTTGCTGTCAGGTGTTACCACCTGACAGGTTACTCATCTGATTGCAACTTGGTATTACTCTGTTCTGCGGGTGACTTTAGGGGTAATGGTGCGGCTCTCCACCTTATCCGGCGAGGTAGCCGTTACCGGAATAGCCCGTTCTCCGTCAGGCAGAGCAAAACGAGCGCTAAAAGTCCCGTCCGGTCGCAGTTGAATTGGCATGTCCATTAAGGTAACCCGGGCTCCCGGTTCGGTGGCTCCATAAACAATCAGTTCGGTGTTTAACTCAAACCAGAAACCGCGCTGGCTCTCTCTGGCTTCATAAGGAGCCCCGCTCCAGGCAAACCATGACCCCGGCACTCCCGAAGCCAGCTCCACCTGTAGCCGCTCTTCCAGCATCTTCCGTAATTCCAGAGAACCGGCCCCGACGTTCAGACCGCCGGACAGAGCGTATATTTTCTCCGCTTCAGTCTTGGTGCTTATCCATTCCTCATCCACAACCTCTGAGAACCCCAAGCGCGGCATGGTTACATAATTGGAGCGCGCCAAGGTATAGAAACCTCCGCCGGCTGTCCGCAGACCTATATCCACGCAGAAAGAGTGGTTAGACTGGTCTACATGGATATACCAGTTGCGGGCGCCGCCGCTAAGCTCTATATCAAAAAAACAGCCCGCATTATCACCCTTGAAATCTACGCCGGTAATATCATAGACCCTCAAGACAGTTTTGGCGGTAGCCCAGTCCTCTTTCAATGCCGCCTTGGCCTGCTCCATCTTCCGGGGAGTAATCTCCCAATAAGCGTATATCCAATGGGGATCCCGCACCAGAGCTACAATTTTGTTATCTCCATAGCCTGCGGGAAGCTCTCTGGTTTCTTCTACCAACCGGTAATCCATCGGTCCGATATAGTATTTCGCCTCCTCCACCGCCTCCTGCAAACCAGAGACTTTATGTTCCGACGCGGAAACTTCCTCCCTCTGAGGCGCAGGTTCAGCGGCTGCCGCCTTAGGAGCATACGCTTCCTGCGGCGCTGTCTCAGCAGCGGCAGGCTCCGTGTCAGGCTCCGGATTTACCTCTTGGGCCGGCTCAGAGAGAACGGCAATTAATTCAGCCTTCGGCATGCGGCTATAATTCTTTACGGCTTTCTCTTGGGCCAAGGCCACTAACTGTTGTCTGGTAAGTAAACTTAATTCTTTCTCATTCATGATTTTCACGCCTCCTTTAACATCGCATGTTATTAATACATCATTTTTAGCGGATAGTATCCGCCGCCATTTTTTACGAATAATTCGGGATCATAAACACGCTCGGAGTTGGTCGCTTCCATAGCGGGAGTTTTCGGTGATTTGTATGAGCCATTTTGTTTTTTGACCGTTATTTTATAAGTAGTGTCATGTCAACCGTAAATTGGCGGATTTCATTTCCCCCTTTGGCAAAGGTGGATTAAGGGGGGATTTCTGATGTTTCGGCCTGTCTCAGGCGAAACTACTATAAAGGGTGCGTTTCCCTTGACACTTTCGGCTTGAGACAAGCCGAAACATCAGATTTAAATAACAGCATCAATATTCACCCTGGATTTATAAATAATCCGGGTTAGAAGATTAGAGGGAAAATTTTTCTTTCACTGGGCCAAGGGTAATCAATGTCGCCTGTTCTTCCTGAAAGATTTTTTGAGCCAACTCCAGGATCTCCCGGGCCGTTACCTGATCAATTTGCTTCAGAATTTCATCCAGAGAGAAGCGCCGGCCAAAATAAAATTCATACTTGGTTTGGGTGATCATTATTGACAGAGTACTCTCCATACCAAGAGTAATGCTGGCTTTTAATTGATTTTTTGCCCGCTGTAATTCTTCCTCTCCGACCCTTTGTTCTCTTAATTTACCCAACTCAGCCAAAATTATGTCGATCACCTCCTGATAACTGTCAGGGCTGCAACTGGCATAGACTACCGACATTCCCGTATCACGATACGCTTCACTGCCGGAATAGATTGTGTAGACTAACCCCCTTTTCTCACGTACCTCTTGAAAAAGCCGTGAACTATTACCGTTACCCAGGATAGTGTTAAGTAAAAAGCCTGCGAATCTTTTCTCATGGGCTTGGCGTAACCCCCGCAATCCCAGGCATAAGTGAACTTGCTCAAGATCTCTGGCTTGGCGGACGGTCTGCCAGCAAAACTCCGGTTTGGAGAATGTCGCCGCTTGCCCGACTATTTTGGGTCGAGTTGGAAAATAACGCTCCGCTTGCTCTGCCACCTGATCTATAGAGGTCCTGCCGGCTACGGTTAAAATGAAATTTTCCGGGTGATAGAAGTTGCCGAAATACCGGCAGATATGATCCCGGGCAAGCCGGCTTATCGTTTCTGTAGTTCCCAAGATGGGCCGACCTAATGACGATTTCGGCCAGATAACCTCGGATAACATGTCATGAATATATTCCTCCGGGCTATCCTCAACAGTTTTTATCTCCTCCAAAACCACTTGCCGCTCCAATTCCAGTTCCTGCGGATCAAACACAGAATGAAGCAGCATGTCCCCAATTAACTCCAATACCAAACCCAGGCGCTCATCCAGCACATGAGCGTAAAAAAATGTATATCCCCGACTGGTAGCCCCGCATAAATGGCCGCCTAAATTATCAATCGTCTCGGCAATCTCTTGCGAAGACCGATTGCTTGTCCCTTTAAACAGGAGATGCTCAATAAAATGGGACACCCCCTGATCATCTTCTTTCTCATAGCGCGAACCTACCGCGACCCATACCCCGACCGCTACCGAACGAACATAAGGGATCTCCTCCACCAATACTTTAAGACCGCTGGGGAGCAATTTTTTAGCGAAGCCGCTGTTTCCTTGCAATTCTTATTATTTCCCCTCTCTCACAGAACCTGCTTAATTTCTATCCCGCCAGGATACCCCGGAAGCCCTAATATAGTATAGGTCATTTTAATATTACATGTAAAGCAACAAATACAGCAGGATGGTTGCCATTGCAATTAACATCCTGCTGTTTATATCTTCCAAGAGAAGTTCTACGCCCCTTTAGCCGGACTATCTTTATGCCCAATGACGGCTTTACGGCTCAATTTAATTCTACCAGTGTTACGATCCACTTCAATCACTTTTACCGTGACTTTATCCCCTAGCTTCACCTCATCCTCTACGCGCTGAACGCGGTAAGCGGCCATCTGGGAGATATGGAGCAGCCCTTCCGTGCGGGGCAAAATTTCCACCAGAACCCATGAATCCCCCATTCGAGTAACCTTACCGGTAAAGATTTCACCGGCGCATACCTCGCGGGTAATCTCATTGATAATCTTAAGAGCCTCCTCCGCCGCTTCCTGGGTGGGAGCGGCAATTTTTATACTGCCGTCATCTTCAATATCAATCTGGGCCCCGGTCCGCTCAACAATGCTTTTGATAACTTTGCCGCCAGGACCAATTACATCCCGGACTTTATCCGGTTTTACCTGAGTAGTGATAATCCGGGGAGCAAACTGGGAAAGCTCGGCGCGGGGTTCCGGTAAAGCATCTTCCATTTTTTTGAGTATTTGCATCCGATTATCTTTTGCCTGGGTCAGCGCCTGGCTGATAAGCTCCTCAGTAACGCCTTTGATTTTGATATCCATCTGGATGGCGGTAATCCCCGTTTTAGTCCCCGCAACTTTAAAGTCCATATCACCGATACGATCTTCCAGACCCAGGATGTCGCTCAAAACAGCTACCTTATCATCCTCTTTAATCAACCCCATAGCAACGCCTGCCACCGCCGTTTTAATAGGAACGCCGGCATCCATTAATGATAATGACGACCCGCAGACAGAGGCCATGGAAGATGAGCCGTTTGAGGACAGAATATCAGATACGATCCGAATAGTATAGGGAAAGCTCTCTTCCGGCGGCAACACCGGCTTGATAGACCTCGCCGCCAGATTCCCATGACCTATTTCCCGGCGGCCCGGCGGACGCAGGAAAGAGGCCTCGCCGACGCAGAAGGGTGGGAAATTATAATGCAGCATGAAGCTTTTATAGCTCGCACCCTCTAGAGCGTCAATTTTTTGCTCATCGGAGGAGGACCCCAAAGTAGTAATCGCCAAGGCTTGCGTCTCTCCGCGGGTGAACAAGGCCGAACCATGCGTCCTGGGGAGCACCCCCACTTCACAGGTAATCTGCCTCAGATCAGCAAGACCCCGGCCATCGGCCCGGACGCTCTTGTCAAGGACCAGCTGCCGGAGTTCCTCCCGGCTTGCCTTATCTAACCAATCTTTAACAAGATTAACCACCTGCTCATCATCAATCCCCAGCGCACTGACAACCTCTTCAAACACCTGATTTTTCTTCTTTCGACGCTCCTGCTTGTCAGGGGTAACAATGCACTCCCGAATTCCTTCCAGCGCCAGTTCCCTGACTTTAGCTTCCAACTCAGGCGCCAACACCGCCCTCACCGGTACTTCCATGTCAGGCTGACCGCACAGGTCCCGAAGTTGTTTCTGGGCCTGTATTACTTTGCGGATGGCATCATGGGCAAAGAAGATAGCCTCCAGCAAACGTTCCTCAGGAATTTCATTAGCCGATCCCTCAACCATCACGATAGCATCTTCAGTGCCGGCGATCACAATATCGACAGAACTTTTCTCAAGCTGAGCGTAGGTGGGATTAATCACCCAGTTACCGTTTTCCTCCCCTATCCGCACTCCGGCAACCGGCAGGGGGAAGGGAATAGGAGAAAGGGTAATGGCGGCGGATGCGCCGATTAATGCCAGGATGTCAGGATCGTTCTCCTGATCGGCAGATAATACAATAATAATAACCTGCGTTTCATTATAAAAATTATCCGGGAAAAGAGGCCGCATAGTTCGATCTATTAAGCGGGAAGTAAGCGTTTCCTTTTCTCCAGGCCGTCCTTCTCTTTTAAAAAAGCCTCCCGGGATCTTGCCCGCCGCATAGGCTTTCTCTAAATAATTTACCGTCAAAGGGAGAAAATCCCCCCCTTCCCTTGGTTCCTCAGCCACAACCGCCGTGGCCAAAACTACTGTGTCTCCATACTGGACCAGTACCGCTCCATGGGCTTGCCCAGCCATTCTACCGCTCTCCAACGAAAGTTCTTTTCCATCTAAAGACAATCCAACCTTATGCACCATTCGATAGCTCCCTTTAACACTTTCAGTATTTTTATGCGCTTATCGCGCCCAGACACTCCCGCTCCCTTAGATACTTACTTCCTTAAACCAAGGCGAGCAATCAACGTTTGATAACGTTCCGGAGTTTCACGTTTAAGATAGGCAAGTAAACTCCGCCTTTGCCCTACCAACTGCAATAACCCTCTTCGGGAATGATGATCTTTGGGATGCAGCTTAAAATGTTCAGTAAGATACCGGATACGGTCGGTAAGCAGCGCAATCTGCACCTCCGACGAGCCCGTATCTTTATCATGCTGGCGGTACTCGGAAATAAGGGTACTCTTTCTCTCTTTAGTAAAGGCCATTCCTCACTCCTTAAAACAATAAAGTAACAAAAACAAACACAAAACAAACTGTAAAACACCACCGCTTTTTTGAAGAAATATAGCATAAGCAAATATGATTGTAAAGTCAAATCAATTTTCCCGTATTATTCATAAATCCACGGTAAACATTGATGATGTTATTTGAATACAGCTACTTATAGAATAACGGTCAAACAAAAAACAAAATGGCTCATACACATCACCGAAAACTCCCGCTATGAAAGCGACCAACGGAAGCGTGTTATGATCCCGAATTATTCGGGTTTTATCAAACAACAAAAATATCTTGCAATTTTATACCGGTTGTGTTATAAATCCACCTTGATTATTAGCTGAATAAGCCTTTGCTTATGGAATACGTGAATAGTTAACAGGAGGTATTAATAATGAGAATAGATCCATTGCAGGACAGGGTGCTCGTGAAGAGAATAGAGGCGGAAGATGTTAAGAAGAGTGGAATTATTATCCCTGAAACCGCCAAGGAGAAACCCCAGCGGGGCAAGGTGGTGGCTGTGGGTAAAGGTAAGCTGTTGGAAAATGGTCAGCGCCGGGCCTTGGACGTTAAAGAAGGAAACGAGGTGCTATTCGGAAAATATTCCGGAACAGAAATAAATATCGACGACGACGAATATCTGATTATGTCTGAAACTGAAATCCTAGGTATTATAGAATGCTGAACTCGTAAAAAGTCGGAAAACACATGTTTACGTCATTCCCGTGCAAACGGGAATCCAGTGTTTTCAGATAGTTAAAGTCGGCATGGATTCCCACTTTCGTGGGAATGACAACTTTTTGCGAGGCCATCATAGAATAACCAAAATGGAAGCATATTAGAGAAGGAGGGGGTATGTCAGCTAAGCAGCTAAGATACAGCGAGGAGGCGCGGGGGGGCATTTTGCGCGGGATGGAACTTCTGAACCGTACAGTATCTGTTACTCTGGGCCCTAAAGGTCGGAATGTGGTATTAAATAAGAAATGGGGCTCTCCCACCATTACCAAAGATGGCGTCACGGTAGCAAAGGAAATAGAACTCGCCGATAAATACGAAAACATAGGGGCTCAGATGCTCAAGGAAGTGGCCTCCAAAACTTCAGACACCGCTGGGGATGGAACTACCACCGCTACATTATTGGCGCGGACAATTTTCAGCGAAGGGAATAGAAATCTAACCGCCGGCAGCAATCCGATGGATCTTATGCGCGGCATCGACAAAGCTGTAGAAGTAGTGGTAGCTGAGCTAAAGAAGCAGTCGGTCGCGGTAACCGGGAAAAAGGAAATTTCACAGGTGGGCACAGTCTCGGCCAATAACGACATGGTGATTGGGGAACTGATTGCCGAAGCGATGGAGAAGGTCGGCAAGGATGGCGTAATTACGGTCGAAGATGCTAAAGGGATGGAGATGTCGTTGGAAGTGGTGGAAGGAATGCAGTTTGACCGCGGGTATCTCTCTCCCTACTTTACCACTAACCAGGAAAAGATGGAAGTTGTGTTCGAGGAACCCTATATCCTCATCCACGAGAAAAAGATAACCGTTGTGGCTGATCTTCTACCGTTATTAGAGAAGCTGGTAAAAACCGGCAAGCCGTTGCTTGTTATTGCAGAAGACCTTGAAGGCGAGGCCCTGGCTACCCTGGTAGTAAACAAATTGCGGGGCATATTGAAATGTGCCGCAGTGAAGGCTCCCGGATTTGGGGACCGCCGTAAAGCCATGTTAGAAGATATCGCCACCCTCACCAAAGGGAGACTCATCTCGGAAGAACTGGGAATTAAACTACAGACTGTGGACTTAGGCGACTTAGGCCAGGCCAAAAAGGTAATCATCAGTAAAGATAATACTACCATAGTGGAGGGCGCCGGATTACCAGCCTCTATTGAAGGTCGGATAAAGCAAATCCGGACGCAAATCGAAGAAAGCTCCTCTGATTACGACAAAGAAAAGCTCCAGGAACGACTGGCAAAGCTGGCCGGCGGGGTGGCGGTGATTAAAGTCGGAGCGGCTACCGAGACTGAGATGAAGGAGAAAAAGGCCCGCATAGAGGATGCCCTGCATGCCACCAGGGCCGCGGTGGAAGAGGGCATTGTTCCCGGCGGAGGTGTGGCGCTGCTCCGCAGTATATCGGCATTGGAAAACCTAAAACTGGATGGCGACCGGCAGATTGGCGTCTCCATTGTAAAGCGCGCCCTGGAAGAACCTGCCCGGAAAATCGCTGAAAACGCCGGCCATGAAGGTTCCATTATCGTCGGGCGGCTAAAAGAGGAAGGGCCCAATATAGGTTTCAATGCTGATAAGGAAGTTTTTGAGGATCTATTTGAAGCCGGAATAATCGATCCGACTAAGGTTACCCGCTGTGCCATACAAAATGCCGCCAGTATCTCAGCCTTACTACTGACCACCGAAGCCGTAATCACAGAACTCCCTGAGAAGAAAGAAAAGATGCCTATCCCGCCAGGCGGCGGCTATGGAGACATGTATTAAGCGGCTAGAAGCAGCGTATGTTTTTCATTAGAGCCTCTTGCAAAAGTCATTCCCAACACTACCCGTATAGGGTAGGCCAGGGCCACCGCCCTGGCACTTTTGCAAGTACCCCAGTCTTATTATATGATGCAATCAACTTGTAGGGTGGTTCAAGCGAAGCGGAACCGCCAAAGGATAGGCGGAACCGGCTTCGCCTTGTTCAGCCCTACTCCGCTCCCGAAACACGAGTGTCCAATATTCTTGTAATTCATTTCTTGTGCTGTCGGGTCCTCAGACCTGACAGCCTAAACGAGTGGCAGGTTTCCTGAACCTGCCACCATCTGAATTGTTGTGTTTCGCAAGCTCAATCCAACCTTGGATAAAAGTCCGCACCGAAGGCGCGCTAAGTTCTAAGTTCTAGTTTATCGTTTGAAAGCGGTTCGGTATCAGTCCTTACTCATTAACAATAAGTTTACTTACTTAGGGACTTGTAAATATCCAATATACCGTTTTAGGATTTGTTGCAATGTTTTTTCTATGGTGTCAGATTCAGGAAATCTGACACCTCCTAAAACCGCCAGTCAGGTCTGAGGACCTGACTGCACAAAAACAAAACCGGATGCACCAAACCGGATGAACCAAAAAAACCGCAAACGGTACGTTAAAATATTCTAAGTCCCTTATACCTCTAGACACAGTGGAAGTTTTTCAGCTAACACCCTCTGTTGGATGGGAGAAGGTCGACCGGCCTCTTGCGGTGGAAGAGCCTCTCCAGATTTGCCTTGACGGGGAGCCTTATGCCACGCTGATGCGTACTCCTGGCTCTGGAAGTTCAGGATCAAAAACTCATGGGTCACCGACCCCGGGGCTGGATAAAGAGCTTGCCCTGGGGTTTTGTTTTACAGAAGGGCTGATAGATGGGCTATCGCAAATCAGACTGCTTGAACACTGCGGCTCCGGCCATACCTCGTCTAATGTGGTGAACCTGCGCTTAGCCTACCCTCCCAGAATCCCGATTACCAAGCGTAACCTGGAAGTACGCTCAGGATGTTCCCTCTGCGGGGTAGCCGACATAGAATATTTATCCGACCAACTCACTCCCATAGTAGATGCCGGCCCTAAATTTGCTCCGCCGGAGCTGCTTGAGCTGCCCGCCCGGATGGAAAAGCGCCAAGCCCTTTATGCCCAAACCGGCACCACCCACGCGGCGGCCCTGTTTACCTCCTCAGGTGAGCTGCTGTTCTGTGCCGAGGATATTGGCCGTCACAATGCGCTGGATAAAGTAATCGGCTGGTCGTTACTCCATAGAGTGGAGCTTAAAGACAAAGTAGCGCTGCTTAGCAGCCGGGCTACTTTTGAGATGATTATTAAATCTCTGCGGGCACAGCTTCCATTTGTAGCCGCAATATCCGGGGTGAGCAGGCTGGCGGTGGAGTTATCCCGCCGAATGGGCGGCACCCTGGTGGGCTTCCTGCGCCATGGAGGCATGAGAGTGTTTAGCGGCTCCCGGCGGGTAGCGGGAGCGCCTATAACCGGATCATGATAAATGCGTTAAGTATTGACCTTGAGGAGTATTACCAGGCAGAAACTCTAACCAGGGCTATCGGTCGGGGAATGTGGGCGCGCTGCCCCAGACGCCTCCGGCCCATAACAGAACGCCTCCTTGAGCTTCTCAACTCCTATAATGTAAAGGCAACCTTTTTCGTTCTGGGGTCGATAGCAGAGACTGAACCTGAGCTGATACATGAGATATGGAAGGAAGGTCATGAAATAGGCTGTCATGGTTACGCTCATCAACTCATTTATAACCAGTCGCCGGCTGAGTTCCGTACAGACTTAAAGAAATCAAAGCATATTCTGGAAGATATTATCCCACAACCCATAAAAGGATACAGGGCGCCCACTTTTTCTATTGTGGAGAGTTCTCTGTGGGCGTTGGATATTCTTATAGAAGAGGGGTTTTCTTACGATTCCAGCATCTTTCCCATCGTGCACGATCGGTATGGTTTCCCCGCTTGCGATCGTTTTCCCCATCAGATTATCAGGGACAGAGGGAAAATTTATGAGTTTCCTTTATCCACCTGGCGGATTTTGAACTACAATTTACCAATTGCCGGAGGCGGGTACCTGAGACTCTTCCCCTATTGGATTACAAGGCAAGGGATCAACAGGTTAAACTCCCGCGGGAAACCGGCTGTAGTGTATTTTCATCCCTGGGAATTGGACGGCCAGCAACCCCAAATAGCGAAACTGCCGCCCTTGCTCCGGCTAAGGCATTACTACCACCTCGGACAGCAGATGGAAAAGAGGGTAAAACGCCTCCTAGAAGAGTTTGCCTTTGCTCCGCTTGCCGAGGTCCTATACTAAGTTGCATTTAAAGATAACCTAATCATCTTTGATCTTTTTTGATCTTTCTATAATATGTTTTAGAGCATGTTGGAGGTTATAAACAAGGGAGCCTACCTGTGTTAAAGTAAGGGCGCTGGGGTGTGGCGCT
>QIEW01000337.1 GCA_003230535.1 bacterium | reverse complement strand
TACCAAATCTTGTTTCTCTTTGCTGCTGAGCTTAAGCTCCAGAACCAGGTTGAAGAACTCTACTGTATCTTCCAGCGTAAGCAGCCTGCCGTCGTGGAGGTAGGTAGGCGAGTCCTTTATCCCGCGCAGAGGGAAAGTCTTTATGGGGCCATCAGCGCTAGCCATCCGCCCGTTAATCATCTTTGGTTTATAAAAGCGTTCCACTTTCAGGTTGTGCATAAGGTTGTCGGTGTAATAGGGGGCTGGATGACAAAAATCGCATTTAGCTTTGCCGAAAAACAGCGCCTGCCCGCTCATCTCCGACATGGTGGCTTTCTTTGGATCTAGTTTTCCGTCAATCCCCAGTTTAGGGGCGGGCGGGAAATCCAACAGCGCCTGAACTTCCGCCATAAAATGCACTTGACTGCCCCGCTCAAGGATGTTGACTCCTTTTTTGGCGGCGATTACATGGTCGCCGTCGAAGTAAGCGGCACGCTGCTCAAACTCAGTAAAATCCTCCACCGACTTCAAGGCGCGTTGCGAGCCGAACAACCGCTGGATATTCACTCCCCGCAGGGGAGGCGTATCCAGGCGATGCCGGAATTCCTGGGGGCGGATGTCACCCACTAAATGGGTGGCGCCATTGGTATGTCCATTTACATGGCAGTCAAAGCAGGCCACTCCAAGACTGGGCTTTTCCGACCGGCGATCTTCGGTTTGGTTGAATTGCTGCTGCGGAAAAGGAGTTGTCAGCAGACGAAGACCCTCAAGCTGCTTGGGGTTTAGTATGCCGTTGAATAGTTCGTAGTAGTTGTTGGTGGTTACCAGCTGGCCGTTGGAAACATCACCTAGGTCGGGGCGCGTCGTCAGATAAATGGGGGGCGGGAACTCGGGTAAAAGATGGTCCGGCAGATCGAAATCCAGGTCAAACCGGCTTAGGTCCCGTCCGGTCTGTTTTTTTACCTCTTCTATTTGAAACTTCGGGAAGACCATACCCCCTTCAGGGTGGTTGGGATGAGGCAGTGGGAAAAATCCCGCCGGGAATAGATCCTTTTCCCTGATATCCTCCGGGCCCATTGCTGCCAGCTTATCCCAGCTCGTACCCGGGAAAAGTTTAACTCGTACGCCTTCCTGGACAGGTTTGCCGCGGGACATGGTTACACCCTTTGCAGGGCGGTTACTCAGATCGTAACGTTCTTTTAACAAATCCATCTGCCGCTCCATCACCTTATATTTCTCCGCTTTCATTCTTGTCATGATTGTATTAAAGTCTTCCTTAATAACAACAGGAGCATAGCTGGATCTCTTCATTTTATATTCCTGGGCATAGGCTATCCCCAAGAGGACCAGTACCATGGCCAGCATTACCGAAAGCGTCCTTCCGTAGCTTTGCACTTTTAGTCTCATGTCATATCCTCCTATCTTCTCGGTAAAATAGCGCCTAAGTTAGCATACCTGCTGGTGCGGATTTTATAGTACTGCTCAGCCGAAAGTAAGTAATACTAAGTTGCCCATCAAACATGAAACATAGCATGTTTACGCATTTTCGACGGACGGGCTTGCCCTCCCCGCCTGCTTCTTGGTTGCGTAAACACCAACGCTTATGAAAGTGAGACAGCTCAGGTGAAAGGTTTGCGTCAGGAGGTAACTCCTGACGCCGCCACAACCTACTGTAAACCATAAATATAGCTATAAAGGCGCTGTCCAGGTGTTACCACCTGACAGTTAACCATCTGACAGTTAACCATCTGAGCCGCAACTTGGCTATCACCAGTATTATAATTTGGTTATAAATTACACCATGCGGGTTTAAAAGTAAAGATTTTTTTGTAATGATTTTATTCTGTTTATTTTCTCAAAAAAGTGGGAATATCCAGATCTCCTCTGTCAATTTTATGGCCTGTTGAGCTTGCTACAGGCACTTCAGTCTGTAGTAAAGCAGCCCGTTCCCTGATTTGCTCCGTATAATTTTTGAAATCGACCGTTTGCGGTTTTGTTTCTATCTTTGATACTATTTTATTATCATCAAAGCCAGTGGCAATTATGGTAACCTGAAGCTGATCTCCCATGCTTTCGCTCTGAACCGCCCCGAAAATTATATTAGCCTCAGGGTGAGCTTTTTCTTCAACCAAACTGGAAATCTCACCGACCTCAAAAAGAGTCATTTCCAGCCCGCCGGTAATATTTATCAGTAATCCTCTGGCGCCATCGACACTCTCAGACTCCAGCAGAGGGCTCGAGATCGCTTTTTCTGTGGCTTCAGCAGACTTGTTGTCTCCGGCCGCTATTCCCATTCCCATTACCGCCCGGCCGCGGCCGGTCATAATAGTCCTTACATCAGCAAAATCTAAATTAATTAAACCCGGGACGGTGATAAGTTCGGCAATCCCGCGAACGGCCGACAGTAATACCTGGTTGGCCAATGCAAATGCTTCCCGAATAGAGGTCTGTCGTCCGGCAAAAGCAAGGAGCTTCTGATTGGGGATCACTATCAGACTATCTATATCACTCTCTAACTCCTTCAAGCCGGCTTCCGCTTGCTGCATCCGCCGCCGACCCTCAAATAAGAAGGGCTTGGTAACCACACCCACGGCCAATGCTCCTGCCTCTTTGGCTAATCTGGCTATTACCGGCGCTCCACCAGTACCGGTTCCGCCGCCCAGTCCCGCAGTGATGAACACCATGTCCGCTCCAGCGAGGAGTTCTTTTATCTCATCAGCGCTTTCCTCGGTAGCCCGGCGGCCGATTTCAGGGTTGGCTCCCGCTCCTAAACCCTTGGTGAGCTCCGGACCGAGCTGGACCTTGGTTTTCATTGGTGAATTCTCCAACACCTGGACATCGGTATTGGCGGCAATAAGTTCTACCCCGGGAATATGGGCCTCCATCATCCAGCTTACCGCATTGCCACCTCCACCACCTATGCCCACAGCCTTAATTTTAGCCCCGGGGGAGGTGTCTTCTAATTGTATCATGGGTGACCTCCATCCTTAAAAGTTGTCTATAAAATGACTTAAATACAGCTAGTACACCGTTTTGTAAGTTTTTAAGTTTATCCTGTATTGTTTTGTCGTTCCTGCGAAAGCAGGAATCCATAGGTTTTTTATCAGGCTCCGGCTGGCGCCTACGCCCAGACGAGTCGGTCTGGATTCCCACTTTCGTGGGAATGACAACTTTTTACGAGGCCATCAGAGATAATTATGTGTTAAAAAACCAGTCGCGAAATTTACTTGATATACTTCGATAATCAAATTTACTTGTAGGGCGGTTTTCAGAAGAGGCAGCTTTGCGTTTGGCTCCATACATCAACAAACCTATGCTGGTGGAATATATAGGGTTTGCCAACATTTCTCCTAACTCGCCCGGTTGATCAGGAAAACCACAACGAACCGGTATTTCCAATTTTTCCCCGGCTATCTCAGACATTCCCGCCAACAGAGAGCCTCCACCAGTAATTACCGCACCCCCGGGAAGTAATTTTCGATAACCGCTTTTTCCAATCTCTTCATCCACCAGCTCAAATAGCTCCTGAGCCCGGGGTTCAAGAATGTTGCAGAGGAATTTTCGGGGGACTTGCTGCGATTGTTTCCCGCCTATTCCGGGGACTTCTATTTTTTCATTTTCCAATAATAAAGTTGACATAGCACAGCCAAACCGGCGCTTTATCTCTTCCGCATCAGGGATAGAAGTATGCAGACCTATCGAAAGATCATTCGTAAAATGCTCTCCGCCTATAGGAACTACCGCTATGTATCTAATGTGGTTTTTAGTATAGATCGCCAGATCAGTGGCGCCTCCGCCAATATCTATTAATACTGTACCCAGCTCTCTTTCATCCGCTTGCAGGACAGCCTCGGCTGAGGCTAACTGCTGCAATACTAAATCCTCTGTTTTTATATTAGCCTGCCGCACGCTTTTTATTACATTCTGAATGGGGGGCGACGATCCTGTAATTAAAAAAGCTTTCAATCCCAGCCTCGCACCAAAAATACCGATAGGTTCATGAATTCCATCTTGGTCATCAACCGTATATTCCCGGGGAATGACATGGAGTATTTCCCGGTTCTGGGAGACGGTTATGTCGCCTGCCGCATCAATCAAGCTCTGGATATCCGAATGGCGCACTTCTTGGTTCTGCCCGGGAAGGTCTATGGACACATAGTTGGTTGCTCCACTGATGTGGGCTCCGGCTACGCTGACATACACCGAATGGGCCTTTGTTTTTGCCATTCCCTCTGCGGCCTCTATGGCTTGCCGGATAGCTTCTACTGTGCGCGGGATGTTTACAACCACTCCCCGGCGCACACCGCGGGAGGGGCTCGAACCAATGCCAATGATGTCTACCTTACTGCCATATCCCAGCTCTCCTATTACGGCACAAACTTTGGTCGTCCCAATATCCAATCCGGTAATTATCCGTTCCCGCGGTTCCTTTTTGGCCATTAGATAGTTCATGTGGTAATCGGCTGTTTTATTATGTTAAAAAAGCGGCTGCGCCGCGGCACTAGCACTGCTGTCGTTCCGGTTTGACTAACACTTACATCAAGTTAGCTAGCAACATCTTTTATAATTTCCTATATCATAAAAAAACATTTTATGTGACTACTCACGGTTTATGATCACGTTTTCCGCAGAACGCAGATCCAGGACTTCCACTTCTTTTATGCGGGCATGCAGATCTTCCCGCACCTGTTGAAGTTGTTTCAATCTTTCCTTAATTTTTTCCTGAGCCAGCCAGATCTCTATGTCATCGGAGAGGGTGTAGATTTTTGGAAAATCCGGCTGTTTTATGTTAATTTCAGATATATCAGGCAAAAGACCCGCTTTTTCCAGTTCCTCCATTAGTTCCAAACCATTTTTCAGCCCGGGAGAAGAAATAGATTTCCCCTCCTCAAGCTTTTCATCACCGCCCGTAATAATGGTCATGCCGGAGCGAGGTTTATCCTGGAGATTTTCCAACACCACGCCTTTTTTATCTACCAGATACAAATCACCGCAGTTTACCAGCGCCCAAGGTTTTCGTTCCGTGATTTTAATGCAGATGGTGTCAGGAAATATCTTGTCCACAGCTGCTTGATAAATATATGGATGCGAAAGTAAACGTTGCGCTACTGCTTGTGTATTTAGATCAAAATAATTCAGGCTCTGGATGGAGGCTAGCTTTAGAATGTCACTCTCGCTAAGTCGGCGCCGGCCGGAACACTCTATATATTTAATATCAAACAAAGGCAGTTTCATGAACTGACGGCCCAGCTTAACTCCGTGATATAGGCCAAATGCTGCCGGACCAATCAGCAAGAGTACTAAGATCCTCATCAGCCAGCCTTTGGTTCGTTTACGGCTGCGGCGATATTGTCGGGAGGATTTAGATCTGACTCCGCCTTTGAGTTTACCTCTCTTAATCTTCTCCAACCACAACCACCTCCTCCTCTAAAGATATTCCCTTTTGGTTAGCGACAGCTTCTTTAACTTGTTCCATTAGCTGAAGTATATCCTTGGCCGTTGCCCCGCCTTTATTTACAATAAAGTTAGCGTGAATGGTCGAAACTGCGGCTCCACCTTTTGCCATCCCCTTCAAGCCGGCCTCATCTATAAGTCTGCCTGCATAGCAGCCGGGAGGGTTTTTGAAAATACAACCTGCGCAGTGTTCCCCTAAAGGTTGCGTTTTTCGGCGCCGCATCAGGTTTTCCGCCATCCGCTTTTCTATTTGTTCCGCTGACCCGTGAGCCAGTTCAAAATTTGCTTCTAAGATCAGACTTCCCTCAGGGAGATTAAAGCTGCGATAGCTAAATTCCTGGTGATTTAGTTCCCGGATTAGGGCGGTTTCCTCCATGACTTTCACTGTTTTTGTCAGTCGTCCGATCTCTATCTCTGAGGCGCCTGCATTTCCGTAAACAGCTCCCCCGAGGGTTCCGGGTATGCCTGCTAAATCTTCCAGTCCGGCAAGACCTTCCCTCTGGGCCAGTTTTAACACGCCGGCTAAGTTTGCCCCGGCTTCGGCTGTCAACTCTCTGCCTTCCACCCTCATTTTATTTAATCCCCGTCTTAAACTAACCGCGATGCCTCTTATCCCGCCGTCCCGGACGATCAGGTTAGAACCTCCGCCTAAAATGAATTTCGGTATCCCATAGTCACCCGCCAATTTCCATAATTGTAGAAGTTCTGCGGTAGTCCGGGGGAAAACCAGCATATCAGCCGGACCACCCACCTGAAACCAAGTATGTTGAGCCAGCGGTTCATCAAATAACGCCGGACAATGTAAATCCAATGTCTTCCATAACCGACGGAGCTCATCCTTCAGCACATAACATCCTTCTTTTGTAAGGCAGTTAGCCCTGGTTTGGGCTGAGGGAGACGTCCGCTATGGAAGCGACCAACTCCGAGCATATTTATGATCCCGAATTATTCGGGTTCCAGCTTTGCTTTAAGCTTCCAGGGCAGTTCTCCAATGGTACCTGCTCCCAAAGTAATTACCATATCCCCCGGCTCGAGAAGTTCCAGCGTCCGGGGTATCATATCCTTAAGTTCCGGGATATACTCGACGCAGGGGTGACCGGAGCGTCTTACCCCTTCGACGATAGCCTCAGCGGTTACCCCCGGTATGGGTTCTTCGCTGGCAGCATAAATATTAGTTATTAAGAGAACGTCAGCATCCTGAAACGCTCCCCAAAAATCTTCCAGCAGGAGTTGGGTGCGCGTGTAACGGTGAGGTTGGAAAAGCGCCACACATCTTCTCCCCCAGCCTTGCTTGGCGGCCCGCAAGGTAGCCTTGATTTCGGTTGGATGATGGCCGTAATCATCTACTATGAGAATGTGGCCGACCTCTCCCACCTTCTGAAAACGCCGGTCTACTCCGGTAAAATCAGCTAATGCCCGTTGGATAACCTTGTACTCTATCCCCAGTTCCAATCCCACTCCGATCGCCGCTAAGGCATTATAAATGTTGTGCGTTCCCGGGATGGGAAGTTTTAAATATCCAAGTTTTTGTTGCTTGTAACAAATGGTAGCCCGGGAAGTATTTTGCTGATGGAGTAGGTTTTCGGCAACCAAGTCAGCCTGATGAGTTAATCCATAGGTAAGGTAACGCTTGTGCACTTTTGGTAATATCTTTTGGATATTTTCATCATCCCGGCACAATATAGCAGATCCGTAAAAGGGCACTTTATTTATAAACTGAAGAAAGCTCTCCCGAAGGCGCTCCAAACTGTGGTAATGGTCCAGATGCTCAGCGTCAATCGTTGTTACCACAGTTATTACCGGAGAGAGATGTAAGAATGAACCGTCACTCTCGTCAGCCTCGGCTACCAGGTATTCGCCTGAACCTAAGCGGGCATTGCTGCCGAAGCTTGCCAGTCGCCCGCCGATTACCGCCGTGGGATCTAATTCAGCATATGCCAGCACAGTGGCTACCATAGAGGTAGTGGTGGTCTTGCCATGAGTGCCGCTGATCGCGATGCCATGTTTTAGGCGCATGAGCTCCGCCAGCATCTCACCCCGCGGGATAACCGGTATTAGGTATTTCCGGGCCGCCAAAATTTCCGGATTATTTCCAGATACCGCCGAGGAAAACACCAGGACATCTAACTCCTTATTAATGTTGGCGCCGTCATGCCCGATATTTATCCGGGCTCCTAAACTGCGTAACCGGAGAGTGGCAGGCCCGTCCTTTAAGTCCGAACCGCTTACACGGTATCCCAGGTTCAGGAGAAGCTCGGCAATTCCGCTCATCCCGATACCGCCGATGCCAACAAAATATATATGTTTAACCTTTTTCCCGAACATTATTCAAAATTACCAATTTGTTAAGTTACGATTATCATTTACGCTTTACTATAATGGCGTTTAATCAGACACTTCTGCTTGTGCCTCATAGCCCGCATCATTTAGTATATATGAAGCGATTTTAGCGGCGGCATCTTGTTTCCCCAGGGCCTTGCTCCTGGCGGACATTCGGCTCAGCTCTTTCCTATCCTGCATAAGTTTTATGATAGCCGATCCCAACCGTTCGCCGGTAGCCCGACCATCAGGAATAAGCTGGGCCGCCCCGTCATGAGTTAAAGCTTCGGCATTCTTCTGTTGATGAGCATCGGCAGCAAAAGGGTAAGGCACCAGTATGGCCGGCTTCCCCAGGGAGGTAAGCTCGGCAATTGTGCCGGCGCCGGCCCGGCAGACGACCAAATCCGCCGCGGCATAGGCTGAAGCCATGTTATGGATAAACGGCTTTATGTAAGCCGCTACTGTCCCTTTTTTGTATGCTGAGCTGACTTGTTCATATTCCCCTTCACCGGTTTGATGGATAATTTGCAGCTCATCCTGATATGGCGTAAAGCTCGGGAGGGCTTCTACTATTCCCGTATTAAGCCTATGCGCTCCCTGGCTTCCTCCAAATACCAGCGCCGTAAATTTTTCAGGGGACAAACCTAATTGCCGGCGGCTTTCTTCCCTGTTGGCCTCCCTTAACTTCGACCGGACAGGATTACCGGCCAGCATGGTTTTCTTGGCCGCAGGCAGATATTTGGCTGTCTCCGGATATGAGATAAATACCGTGTCAGCCCAGTAGGAAAACAAGCGATTGGTAAGTCCGGGATAGACATTTTGTTCCTGAAGATAACAAGGAATTCCCAAAAATAAGCCTGCTAATATTACCGGAGCGGAACTATAGCCTCCCAACCCAAAGACAGCCTCCGGGGCAAACTGATGCACAATTTTCCAGGACTGCCCAAAGGTGTAAGGGAGCCGCATCAGCGCTCCCAACCTGCTTCTAAGTGTCGGACTCGCAACTCTGGCGCCCTTTATGGAATGGAAACTCCAGTCTTCGCGCCGGAGAATATCCATTGATAAACCGCTCCTCTGGCCTACAAACAGAATGCAGGCATGTTGGTCTTGGCGCGATACTTCCTGCGCAATAGCTACCCCGGGGTAAATATGTCCGCCGGTTCCCCCTCCTGCAATAAGGAGTCTCATAATAATTAACGACGTTTCAGACAGTTTCTGGTAGTTGCGGGATCTATTCTGCCCTGACGGATGTTTTGTAATATCCCCACACCAGCCATATTTACCAACAGCGCCAGTCCTTGTAAGTGAACAAAGGGCAGCCCCATACAGTTATTTACATCGCCTCCGGTTAGGGGGAGCATTCCGGTGATAATGGCCATGTTCCCCATTGCCTGCAAGGCAATTAAAACGGTGATCCCAATGGCTAAAAAGCAGCCAAAGCGGTCCGGGGCCGTGGCGGCGGTATCAAATCCACGCCATATCAGGCACCCGAATAAAACAATAATTACCAAAGCGCCTATAAACCCAAAATTTTCCCCGATAGCAGCCAACACAAAGCCGGTGGATTTCGGAGAGAAAAAGGATTGTTCACCCCTTAAAACTACTCCGTTCCATCCTCCACGCGCCAATGCTAAAAGTGGAAATGTCTTCGCCCCGTAAAACTCTTCTACAGGGACGGTTCCTATTTGTGATAGGCTGCCGTACAGCTTCACGTTAAACATAAAATAGAGACCGACGATGGATATCACAACTAATGCTATTGCATATCCAGGCCTCCATTCCCAGACAAACAGCAGACTGAGAGGGATTATAAACAGTATACATGCGGGCCTAAATACCGGATAGCAGGCCAGGAGAATGCCAAAGAGAAGTACCGACATTAATGCTAATCCAAGTCCCAGTACACTCGAATACTTCATCCGAATTTGGCTTATCTCCAGACCTTCACCTAACAACCGCGCCAGATATATTACCCAAACCAAGCCTACCAGGATCGGGATGCCGGATTTACCAACGGAAAAGATCAAAGTAAACCACGGAGATAAACTCACCCATTTGGAAATGATTGCCAAAGATAATAAAATGGAAATTAGTAATAATAGAGGATAAGCCATTTTCCGCCAGATTCTATAATCTATAAACATACAAAACCCCATCAAAACTACCCCTGCGGCAACGCCCAACAGTTCTACTGTCAATGGAGGAAAGTTTGCCTGAGAGGTCTGTGGCGATCCTATAATAATGCTGTATATCAACCCGATTCCTATCAGTATAAATGTGGAAACCAATAGTAATCTGTCAATTATCAGCTTATTGGGGGACGAATGGCGTCTTTTATTGATCATCTCCTTCCTCCTGACCCCGAACAATTCGGGACTTATAACACGACGCTCCCGTTGGTCGCTTCCATAACGGGAGTTTTCGGTAATTTGTATGAAAATTTTGTTTTTTGACCGTTATTTTATAACTAGCTGTATTCAAATAACATCATCAATGTTTGCCGTAGATTTATGAATAATCCGGGTGACTAACTACCGTCGCCTAAATCAAAGCACTGGAGCCTCTTGCAAAAGTCATTTTAAAAAAGTTAGCCATACAATATGTTGGGGCAGTGGCCCCAACACTACCCATATAGGGTAGGCCAGGGCCACCGCCCTGGCACTTTTGCAAGAGGCTCACTGGGAAATTATTTAATAATTAGCTGTTATAATCAAAGGGTCTTAATTTAGTAATTTCAGTATTGTTTCTTTGAAAACCCGGCCGCGATGTTCGTAATCTCGAAACATATCATAGCTTGAACATGCCGGTGAAAGAAGTATGGTATCTCCAGGGCCGGCCGATTTAAAGCCTAGCTCCACCGCATTCTCCAGACTATCCGCCTCCCAGATGGGACTAAAACCACCGAGTGACCGCCGCATCTTTTCCCTGGCCTGGCCAATAAGAATGAGCGCTTTAGCCTGCCTCTTTAATGGTTCCAGCAAGAGCCGATAATCCATTCCCTTGTCCTTCCCTCCGGCAATCAGGATTATAGGGGCTGTGAGGCTCTCTAACGCCCTGGCGGCGGACTCGACCGTAGTGGCTTTGGAGTCGTTTACGAAGTTTACATCCCTGATGGTAGCCACCGTCTCCAACCGATGCTCCAGACCTGGAAATTCCCGTAGCGCATTCCGGATAACCTCCGGCGCTATCCCGCATAAAGAGGCTACCGCTGTAGCGGCCAAAGCGTTCTCCAGGTTATGTTTACCCTTTAGACGCAACTCTTCTACCCGACAAATCCAGCGGACATGGACATCTAAGCGGCTGACAATTTGCCCGTCTTCAACCATGACCCCCACCGACAACTCCCTTGAGGCGCTATAGAAAATCTTTTCGGCCCGTAACCTGGGGCTTATCTCAGAGGTGATCTGTTGATCGGCATTTAATACTGCATAGTCTTGTGGTGTCTGGTTAGCAAAGATGCGGAGCTTGGCTTGTTTATACTCCTCATAAGAGGAGTAACGATCCAGATGGTCGGGGGTAAGATTAAGGAGCGCCGCAATATAGGGTCTAAATTCTTCTATGGTCTCCAATTGGAAGCTGGATATCTCAACAATCCATAATTCATATTGGTTTTCCTGTTCTATACCCTCTGCCAGGGGAAATCCTAAATTCCCACCCACAAATGTGCGGCGGCCCGCATTACTAAAAATACGCCCGATCAGTGTAGTGGTCGTGCTCTTACCATTGGTGCCGGTAATACCTACTATTTTGGGTTTTTTTAGTTGATAGACCAACTCCAACTCTCCGATAATCTTTTTACCGGCCGTGCCGGCCTCTGCAATGGAAGGTATATCTAAAGGTACTCCCGGACTTATTACTATCAAATCAGTATCTGCAAAAACAGATCGGGGATGCCCGCCTAAG
>QIEW01000479.1 GCA_003230535.1 bacterium | reverse complement strand
CCCCTCACCTCGGTCCTCTCCCCCCAGGGGAGAGGAAGCAGGAATAGTCCCTTCTCCCCTGGGGGGAGAAGGTTAGGATGAGGGGGGGTATAACAACCAATGAATTTGCGATATATTAATCTTGACACAACGCTAGAAGATAGTATGCCTGGAGCATATCCTTGCCGGGAGTAAATCTGTGACCTATCAAGAGGCGACCCAACATCTCCTTCGAGAGAAGCTGCAACTAGTGTATCTCATTTATGGAGGAGAACCTTACTTTTCCGAAAAATGTCTTGAGATCATAAAGCGGCGTCTGCTTAAACCTGAGACGATTGATTTCAGCTTCGACCAGTTTTTTGTTGATGAGACCGCCGCCGCCGAGATCGTCGGGGCCGCTCAAACAGCTACGCTCCTGGTTCCCCAGAGGTTGGTGGTGGTGCGGCGGGTTCAGCAGCTAAAGCAGAAAGGCTTAAAACAGATTCTCGCTTATGCGGCTTCCCCTTCGCCTACTGCTGTAATGGCGCTGATGGGTGATAAGCTGGAGGGAAAGTCGGCCTGGATAAAGGAAATACGAAAGTATGCCAAGGAGATCCGCTTTTATCCCCTCTATCCTAATCAAGCCGCAGCCTGGATTAGAACTAAGGTGCAGCAGGCAGGCTACCAAATTGCCTATGAGGCGGCACAAGCCTTAGTGGAGAATAGCGGGACAGCTCTTTTTCAACTGGAGCAGGAACTATACAAAATTTTCTCTTACTTAGGCCGGCCAGGAAGGATCACCACCCGGGAAGTGGATCTATTAACCAGCCATGGGAAAGAACATACGGTATTTGAGTTGGTGGATGCGATAGGGGAAAAGAACGCCAAACTGGCGCTGCAAAAACTATTTGCGCTCCTCTCCGCCGGTGAGCACCCACTGTTTATCCTGGCTCTTATTGCCCGCCAGTTTCGGCTGTTATACCAGGCAAGGGAACTCTATACCCAGGGTTGTCCCGGAGCTGATATAGGGAAGCGCCTGGGGTTACGAGGGAAGAGTTCTCAAAAAATTGTTTCCCAGGCAAAAAAATTTTCAGAAACAGAAATAAAATCCGCCTTCCAAACATTGTATAAGGCTGATTTACAACTTAAAACCACCGCTGTCCCTCCAAGGCAAGTATTAGTCTCATCCGTTATCGGATTTATCCCCCCAGCATAAGGATACTTAGCGCACTATTATACCAGGAGGATCGAATGGAAAAAGATAAAACAAAATTATCGCCCAAAAGCACAAAGAATGAAATATTGAAGGCTTACGATGAGTTATTATCAAAATATGAGGCGGGCGCCTCTAAAGTAGCCGATAAAAAGGCTGAAGTTAAAGCCGCGGCTAATAAAGCTATCGTGGATAAAGTATCCGCCTATACCGTGGATAACATAGTGAAGGGTTTGGCCGATTTTAAATTAAAAATCGGAAAAGCATTAACCGATCTGACTGAACAGCTTACTGAAGAAGCCCAGAAACTAACGGAGATTAAGCAAGCTATTGTCATAGAGACAGCGCAGTTGAATGAAATTCACGATATAAGAATATCAGCCGACACTTTGGCCGATCTTATCCGAGCCCAAGAAGAAAGGAAAATAAAGTTTGAGGCTGAAATAACAGAGCAGGAAGAAAGTTTTAAAAATGAAATGGCTCGCCGGAAAGCAGAATGGGCAAAAGAGCAAACAGAATACGCCCTGGTAGTAAAAGAAAGAGATGTCAAACTGAAAAAAGAAAGAGATCGGGAAAAGGAAGAATACGAGTATGACTTGACTTTAACCAGGAAGAAGGATAAGGACAGCTATGAAGACAGGAAGGCAGCTTTAGAAAATGCTTTGCAGGAGAAAAAGCTGGCCCAGGAAAAGGACCTCTCAGAAAGGGCTGCGGCTGTAGCAGCCAGGGAAAAAGAACTGGCAGAGAACAAAGCCAAGGTTGAAAAATTTCCGGCCGAACTTTCTGAGGCCGTCAAAAAAGCTGAAAAAGCTGCTTTATCTGTGGCAGAGAACAAAGCCAAAGTTGAAGCACAATTACTGGCCAAAGAAGTTGAGGGACAGAAAAAATTGGCTGAACAAAAGATTCTTTCCGTTGAAGATATCATAGCAAAACAAAACAGCCAAATTCAAACGCTGACTAAACAGTTAAATGAACTAAAGTACAATCTATCGCCGTTAAGGTTATTGAAAGCAATGCCGATAGAAAGGCCCTTGAAAAGGTGAATGAAATCGCTTTAGAGCAGGCCAAGAAGTTGAATATAAACAGATAATCTACACAAGGAGAGCGGCTTCTTAAATAATGATACATTTAATGAACTTGTAAAAAGTCAGAAAACATATGTCATTCCCGTATAAACGGGAATCCAGTATTTTCAGATAGTTAGAATCGGTATGGATTCCCACTTTCATGGGAATGACAATCTTTTACGAAACCACCACATTTTGAATGTCTTGTGTGCGAGGATCGGCATGACTGAGTTTTGGTCTGAGACTACAGGACATTATACTTCCAGGAGTTCTTTTTCCTTCCCCTGTTGGAGATGGTGAATTTTTTCTATATATGAATCGGTAAGCTTCTGAATATCTTGCTGATTTTTATAGCTTTCATCCTCGGAAATACTTTTATCATTCTCCTCATGCCTAATCATTTCAATAGCTTCCCTGCGAGAGTTACGGATAGAAATGCGGCATTCCTCTGCTTTGCGGTGAATGAGTTTTACCAGCTGTTTGCGCCGTTCTTCGGTCAGCTGAGGTATCGGCAGGCGGATAACTTTCCCGTCGTTAGAAGGTGTCAGCCCTAAATCAGATTTTAGGATAGCCTTCTCAAGTTTTCCTATTATACTATTGTCCCAGGGCTGAATCACAATCAGGCGGGGTTCCGGGGTGGAAAGAGTAGCTACCTGAGATAAGGGGAGCAGCGATCCATAGTAATCCACCTTGATAGTATCCAGTAATGACACGGATGCCCGTCCCGTCCTGACGACAGCATATTCCCGGCGCAGGGCCTCTATCGTAGATTTCATTTTAGTTTCCATGTCTTGCCGGATCTCTTGTATCATAATATCTCCCAACCGTGGATTCACATTACTATGGAACCTACTTTTTCTCCCTCCAGAACACGTTTAATATTACCCCGCTCAAACAGGTTGAAGACCACAATCGGCATATTATTCTCCATACTCAAGGAAATAGCCGTAGCATCCATGATGCGGATGCCGCGCTCCAGGACATCTAAATACGTTAGCTTATCATATTTTTGGGCGGTGGGATCAATTAGGGGATCGGCGCTGTATATGCCGTCTACCTTCGTGGCTTTGAGGATTGCATCGGCGCCAATCTCCGTCGCCCGCAGGGCTGCGGCAGTATCAGTAGAAAAATAAGGATTACCGGTTCCGGCGGCAAAAATTACCAGTCTCCCTTTTTCCAGATGGCGTACCGCCCGGCGGCGGATATATGTTTCGCAGAAACGGGGCATCTCTAAGGCCGACATCACCCTGGTATATACGCCGCGGCTCTCCAAAGCCCCCTGGAGGGCCAGTCCGTTTATTACCGTAGCCAGCATCCCCATATAATCCGCTGATGAGCGGTCTATTCCCAATATCTCAGCCTCGGTTCCCCGATAAATATTACCTCCGCCAATAACCAAGGCTATTTCAACTTCTAATTTATGTACATCAGCAATTTCGTCGGCTATCCGAGCTACAGCCGATGGGCCAATTCCGAAACGTTGCTGCCCGGATAAAGCCTCGCCGCTTAGTTTAAGTAATACCCGCTTGTATTTTACCACAGGCATAGAAAACCGCCTGTGGCAGAGCGCCGACTACACCGGATAAATCCCGAATACTGTAGCACAACCTTTTTTATAGGCAGGATCATCGAAATTAAAATTTTCTAAGCTCCTCCAATTAAGATACTAGGAATATAGCCCAACCCTTTCCCACATGTGACGAAATAAAGCTTTCTGTGATGTCAGATTCTCAAATCTGACATCAGCTAATTGCCAGTCAGGTCTGAGGACCTGACCGCACAGAAAGTAAAGGTTATTTCGTAACAGTTCCTAAAGTAAAAGTCAAAGCCCTTATTTAGAGGCTGCGAGCGTTAAACCGTACTACTCTCCCAGCTGATATCTCTCAAACCGCTTAATAGAGACGTTCTCACCTAACCGGGCAATTTTACTGATCAAAAGATCCTTTACCGTTTTGCTGTCATCCCGGATATATGGCTGCTCCAAGAGACAGGTTTGCGTAAAAAATCCCTTCTTTAATTTCCCCTCAATAATTTTTTCGATAATATGTTCAGGTTTACCTAAATCAACCATCTGGGCTCGATAAATCTCTTTTTCTTTTTCTATTATCTCCGGGGGAATTTCCTCACAGGTTATATAACGGGGAGAGAAAGCGGCAACCTGCAAGCAAAGTTCCTTTAACAATTCCTGGAAGCTTTCCGTGCGGGCCACAAAATCGGTCTCGCACTGTAACTCAACCATTACGCCGACTTTACCTCCAGGATGTATGTAAGCGCCAATTTGGCCTTCGGAGGTCTTCCGACCGGCTTTTTTAGCAGCCACCTTCAGCCCTTTTTTACGTAAAATCTCCTCGGCTTTCCCCAGTTCCCCCTGGGCTTCGAGCAGCGCCTTCCGACAAGCTAAGATGCCGCCTCCCGTTTTAGCCCGGAGCCTTTTTACCATTTCTGCGGAAACTTCCATTTTAATATTCTTCCTCCACTCTATTGAATACACTCACTAAGCTGAATTAGTAGTTGTAGCCTTGCAATCGGGGGCTTCCTCCGGTCCTTCAGCTTTCGGCTTTGCCGCTTCAGTAACAACTTCTGCCGGTGTCGAGCCTTGCTCCTTAGTCTTAGCCATAGATTTGTCTTCAGATTTAGCTTCCACCTCAACAGCGGCTTTATCTGTTATCTCTTCTTTGGCCGCCTCAACCTTATCCATAACTGCGGCCTCTTCTACTGCCGCTTCTCCCACGCCTTTTAATTTATTTTTACCTTCAAGGGCCGCCTCCACTATTTTAGAAGTAATCAAGTTAATCGCCCGAATAGCATCATCATTCCCAGGAATTACGTAATCTACTTCATCCGGGTTACAGTTGGTATCTACCAATGCTACTATCGGGATGCCCATTTTGCGGGCCTCGGAGATGGCGATCTTCTCCTTGCGGGAATCAATTACAAATAAGGCGTCCGGCAGACTGCTCATCTCCTTAATTCCGGAAAAAGACTTCTCCAGACGGAGGCGTTTCTTCTCTAGGACAAGGGCCTCTTTTTTAAGAAGAGTATCATACATTCCTTCCGCCTTCATCCCTTCTATTTTGTTTAATTTCTTTACGCTATTATGGACAGTTGCAAAATTGGTGAGCATTCCTCCCAACCAGCGCTGGTTTATATAGAACATTCCACCGCGCTCAGCCGCCTCTTTTATTGCATCACGGCCTTGCTTTTTAGTTCCCACAAACAAAACCACCCCGCCCGAAGCCGCCAGATTTGAGATAAATGCAGAAGCTTCACGGAAAAGCTTAAGCGTCTTTTGCAAATCGATAATATAAATTCCGTTGCGCTCCCCGAAAATGTATTTTTTCATCTTGGGATTCCAGCGCTTAGTCTGATGCCCAAAATGAACCCCAGCTTCCAGAAGTTCCCTCATTCTTACTTTAACCAGCGTTCTCTCACCTCCAATTTTGGCTGTAAACTAAAATCTTTCGGCAAAATTGCCCACTAAAACACACCTACCCTTATCATAGGATAAATACCATACCATATCAGCCTCTGTTAATGCAAGCAAAAAAACCAATCCCGCATCAGATAAAGTAACAGCTTTCCCCCTCTTAGATGATTTTATATGGGGATAAATCGAGTATGCCTAGCTATCGGGCGCTTTACGGAACTCTTAAGCAAACATAAGATGACCAACTATACCATAGATTGACTAAGCAGGCAAGAATAATTGCAATTAGGCAAACCATGATGCAATCGTAAAAAGTCCTGGTATCATGTAAAAAACCTCTGGATTCCTGCTGAAGTTTATCCCTGCGAAGGCAGGGGCGGGAATGACAACTTTTTACGAGACCATCATTTTTAGGTTATTATGGAAATAGCAGCTTAGTATCAGGCAGCCTCAATCTTCCAGTTGACGCTCTTTTAGGAGTTCAATAAAGGCGCCCAGGCGCGTGCGCATCTGCCCCCGGTTTTCCTTCGGCAGATCGGCGTCAGTAATAAGACAGGGAATGCCGGTTTCCCGCTTTACTATATCGGTGACAAACCTTGCCTCGGCAGCCTGGTAATTGCAGCCGAAATTACAGTTGAAGATCAATCCATCCACCCGTTTGGCGGAGCGAATAGTGTTGACCGTCCACATTGACCGCTCTTCCACTTGCCATGTGTAAGGGGTGGCGAGAAAGCGATCAGTGAGTATATCAATAGGGTCCCCGTCGGTATCTATATCCTTATGGAATAAATTGTAAACACAATCTGAACCGACAATTACTCCGCCCAACTCATCCACCATGTTGTATAGCCCTAAGTCCCCCCAGGCAATTCCGGTAATCAATATCCGTACCGGATATTTTTGGACAAGCATTCCGCGCCGCCCCTTGGCCAGCCGCTCATATCCCGCATCTCGTATGCGGGAGAGTACCTGAAGGGCGGCCTCCGGGTCTCCCAGCCAATCGCTGCAAATAAAAACAGACAAGATCATCGCCAGGCTGTCTATGGGAGGAGGTTCCTCCTGCGGCAAGGCGATAATCTCACGGAGAACCCGGCGCAGCTTGTTTTCTAAGATGAACTCCCGACGCAACGCTTCAGGGTCAATTTTCTTTCCCGTAAGTTCCTCCAGACGCTTCAGGAAACGAAGAAGTTCCTGCCGCAGATACTCCCGGGAAATGCCTAACCTGTCATCTCTTTGGTTAAATACCGGATGGTCGCCATAATCACCGTCTACCTTGTGCCGCAGAGCCTCAAAGCAATATTGAGAATCATAGCACCAAGGCCCGATAAAGGGATAGAAGAAATCCATGGGATAGGTCTCCTCATCCAAGATGGAGTAGGCCGCCGCCTGAGCCGGGCAGGCTTCTTCGGAAAGCCGGGCGCGCCCGCGCTTGACTAAGTCGGGTTTGCCCTCAGCCAGAAGACGGCAGTAACCAGCCAGGAAGGGGTCTAAGGCCATAACCCCATCTACGAAATATGGATCTGTGGGGTTAGCGGGCCATTTGCCCACAATTTTTACTCCCCTCTTCCGGGCAGCCTTTACCCGCTCTTCCAGACTGAGAATCATGTAAGTCAACTCAGACATTCCCCTAAGGGAGGGGTCGATTTCATAGTCAAACATTCCGGGATACTTCCACAGGGCCTCGACCAGAAACTTAAATATACCCCAGGCGGAGATTTTCAGGAACCGTCCGTCAAGACGACGGATGTCGGTTACGATGCTGGGGTCGTGGAGGATCCGCAGGCCGAATTCCAGGCGGGGTGAGTTGAGGAATTTATGTATTGTATCAAATGATTTTGTGACCACACTCATGCTGATCGATCCTGTATAATCTCCAAAAAGGCTTCCACCCTGGTGCGGATCTGGCCGGCATCGGCCATAGAATAGTCTGAATTCAGATGCAGAAGGGGGATGGAATAGGAGGAGAGCAGGTTATGTAGATGTTGTACCTTAAAGTTGTAGGCATCGCAAAAGTGGAGGGTATGATAGATTACTCCCTGGATGCGGTAGTCTTTAATTAGGCGGCTGATATGGGCATGTCTGGGATCATCTTCCAGCCGGGGATAGGGCAGGGAACTGCAAGGGATATTGGTCAGGTAATGCCGGGCTAAACTACCTTCATTTGGAGCATCCACTTGCCCCCAGGTGCCGCGGGAACCGGTACAAAGTTCATCCATTACCGGTTCGGCGTCAAGTTCACCCAGTATATTAAAGAGTTTCTCATCTCCCGGAGCCATAATACTGCCCGCCAGGAGAAGGCGCGCCTGAGGGGGACGATTAGTGTGTGGCTGCGGCAATATCTCTTCCAGCAGCTCGTCCAGAATATCCCGATACATTTCCCGATCCAGAACAAATCCGGCATGAATTATCCGGAACACATCTCTCCAGGTAATCGGCGGGGGATCTTCCCGAAGCAGGGAATATAGACGCTGCTGCCGGCGGCGGATGTGGTTATAAAGCTCCACTGCCCGGGATAGGCGTTCCGGGGTTACCGGGATCCGGCTGTAGTCGGAAAGCTCCCGGGTAAACGGCTCCAGCATCCGGGCAAAATACTCGCTGGCTTCCGGCAGGTAGAATTTGCGGGGAAATGAGAGGAGGATCACTTTGACGCCAAAGTATCTCTCCCACACTTCAAACACGCGGCGCATTTGCAGGCAAGCCGGAGCATCGGCTACCAGGTCCACTAACTTGAAGTAAGGATCACGGCCCTGCTTCTTTAAACCTACACAGGAGCAGGCAAACGGGCAGGAATTGGTGGTAAGAAAGCTTCTCCCTATAGTAGCGGCCTGGTTGTCACCCCTGCGGCAGAGGCGCACAGGGATTAAACCGGAAGCCCACACCAGCTCCTCCGGTATATAGCTGCAAAAATAGCCTAATATCCGCTTTCCTTGAGCTTTGGCTTGAGTAAGCTCCTTTGGCCGGCGAGCCAATTCATCTTCCAGGCGGACTAAAGCGGCTGGCTTGGGCATTTCTATTTCAGCTTCCGGGCCAGGAGCGCCGCCCCCAATGCCCCGATTAGTTGCGGTTCATAGGATAGGGGAGTGAAACTAGTTTCTAACTCCTGCTCCAGCGCCGCTACCATCCCTTGATTTTTAGCCACCCCGCCGGTGAAGGCTACCCCTTCTTCCAGACCAAGCCTCAGGGCCATGTTGGCTACACGTTTGGCTACCGCCAAGTGAAGCCCTGCAATGATGTCCGGGCGATTGTGTCCATCGGCCAGCAGAGAGATAACTTCACTTTCGGCGAAAACAGTACACATGCTGCTGATGGCACAAGGTTCGCCGGCCTCAAAAAATAATTGGGAAAACTCTTCGATTACGGTCTCCATGGCTCTGGACATTACCTCTAAAAACTTCCCTGTTCCAGCAGCGCAACGGTCGTTCATAACAAAATCCTGCACTCGTCCCCTGTCATCCAGTTTTATGACCTTGCTGTCTTGTCCTCCAATGTCGATGATTGTGCAAACAGACGGTTCCATATGGTGGACACCTCTGGCGTGACAAGTGATCTCCGTAATCGTTTTATCTGCAAAACGGGCTGAGATTCGACCATAGCCTGTAGCTACAATTTTACCCAACGTCTTCCGTGAGACACCGGCATTGGAAAGAGCTTCCTCCAATACCCGCTCTCCGCTGGAGATGGGGTTTATCCCGGTCTCTATGATAGCGTCTCCCAGGATCTTGTTTCCCTGACCATTTTGACCATCATCCAGGACTACCGCTTTAGTTGTGCGGGAACCAATATCTACCCCCACACTTATCATATAGCGTAACCTCCGGTAAAAAGTTAATTCAAGGTGATCCGATAAAAAATCCAGCCTGACCATTTTATGTTGTTATGGGGGAACCTGTCAACTCTAAAATAGAGTCTGTTTTATTCTAAGTGATTATAGATCAGCTAGTTATGTGCATTAAGAATGGGTGGCAGCTTGACGAATATCATTGACAGGGGTTAGGGTGTAATCCTCACACAGATCAGACTGTGGCTAAGAAGATTCCAACAGAATGGCAGGTCGGGTTTGGAACGTATGTATTCGGAGGGACGGCCTAAAGCTGCCTTAAAATATTTCCGGCCAGAAGCTTTCTTCATGGATAATTTATTGCTATTTTAGCAGCTAAAACTTATGGGCGCCCTAGGTTTGTGCCTTATTTGTAGATGATATATCCGGTTTGTAACAATCCCGAAAAATTAATTTTTAAGGAAAGCTTATTTGGGGGTTGACAAGCCTTGATTTATAGGTTAAGATGAGGAAAATTTATTCCGAGAGGTACTGTTAAACTTATTGATTTTTAATGAGGAGGTGAAGAGATGAGGAGGTTAGGCTATGTGATATTGGTAATGCTGGTAGCTGCTGCATTACCGGGAATGGTTTGGGCAGGTCCGCATGATGACTGCACATTATGTCATGGAGTGCATTCGGGTCAGGGGCCGGTTATCCTTACAGAAACTCCAAACACCACCACTATTAACCCCAGGACTGGGAAACCCATGAAGAGGATTGGTTCTCTATGCTTGGCTTGCCATGCGCCAGAACCTGATGGAGCAGGCTATCGGCCGGTCGATCTGAACCATACGCATCCCGTTGGATTTACTCCGGATCCGAATAAGGTTGTCTTACCGGCACAGTCTAAAGGCTTCCCCGGGGAAGAAGAAGATGTTGTCTGCACCAGTTGCCACGACCAACATCCTTCCAACCCTTACTATATGTACCTGCGGTGGCCCTCTGATGGGGGTTCCAATCTACCTATGTTCTGTGCTAAATGTCATCCTAAGCAAAGCGCTGCTGAGAACATACAAAGACAGTAAACAAAGTGTTATAAGTTTTTTAGTTGAGGAACTGAGAGTTTAGAACTAGGCGTAAATTATAAGCTAAAAGGGCTCGGTAGAGAGTGTATCTGCCGAGCCCTTTTAGTTACTTATCAAAATAATTTCTAAAGTTCTATACCTTTTAATTTAACTATTGAGGTACTTGCGAAAGTCTGAAAATGTCATTCCCGAGTGTTTTTATCGGGAATCCAGATTGTGTAAAATCAGCAACTTATGGATTCCTGCTTTCGCAGGAATGACAATCTAAGCTAGTTTTGCAAGAGGCTCTATTGTTAATGCCAAAATGCAGTGGTATACTGCTTGTCGTTATGACTAATAAATGCAAGCTGGCTTTAGGAAGCGACCATGGCGGCTGGGAGTTAAAAGAACACCTAAAAGGACTTCTTGCCGGTTGGGGCTATGAATTTCTCGACTTAGGCTGTTATAGCTCGGCTTCGGTGGATTATCCTGATTTAGGAGTGAAGGTAGTGGAGGCGGTTCTCCAGGGGCAGGCGGCAGGCGGAATCCTGGTTTGCGGTACCGGAATAGGAATGAGTATCGTAGCCAATCGGTATCCTGGAATTAGGGCGGCGCTCTGCCATAACGAGCTTACCGCTCGTATGAGTCGGGAGCATAATGACGCCAACATCTTAGTCCTGGGAGGACGAGTGGTAGACAAAGAGTTGGCCGAAAAGATTACCAAAGCCTGGTTGGAAACCGAATTTGCCGGCGAGAGGCATCTAAGACGGTTGGAGAAAATCAATAAAATAACAACCACCGCTTGAATCCGGATTATTCATAAATCCACGGTAAATATTGGTGATGTTATTTGAATACAGCTACTTATAAAATAACGGCCAAAAAACAAAATTTTCATACAAATTACCTAAAACTCCCGCTATGGAAGCGACCAACTCCGAGCGTGTTTATGATCCCGAATTATTCGGGTGAAGGAAAGACAATTATGTCGGGCAAATTAAAGGAAGTTGATCCTGAAGTAGCTGAAATATTACAGGCAGAAGTTAGGAGAGAAATTGGCGAAATAGAGCTTATTGCCTCTGAAAATTTCTCCAGTCTGGCGGTATTGGAGGCGCAAGGTTCGGTCCTGACCAACAAATATGCCGAGGGTTATCCCTATCGCCGTTACTATGAAGGCTGCCGTTATATAGATCAGGTCGAGCAGTTGGCGATAGACCGGGCCCAGGCGCTGTTTGGAGCCGAGCATGTAAATGTACAGCCCCATTCGGGCTCTCAGGCCGACTTGGAAGTGTATACCGCCATACTTAAACCCGGGGATACAGCGCTGGGGATGAGCCTGGCACATGGGGGGCATCTTACCCATGGAAGCCCGGTGAATTTTTCCGGCCAAACTTATAATTTCATCCCTTACGGCGTAGACCGGAGAACAGAGCGGCTGGATCTGGATCAGCTTCGGGAACTGGCTTTACGTCACCGGCCTAAATTAATCGTAGTCGGCGCATCGGCTTATCCCCGGATTATTGATTTTCCGGCTATCCGCAGTATAGCCGATGAGGCGGGCTGCTATGTTTTGGCCGATATTGCCCATATTGCCGGCTTAGTGGTAGCCGGGGTACATCCTTCCCCTATACCTTACTGTGAGTTTGTAACTACAACTACCCATAAAACCTTGCGCGGCCCAAGGGGCGGGATGATCCTCTGCCGCAAAGAATTTGCCCGGACGATAGACAAAGCTGTATTTCCGGGGATGCAGGGCGGCCCGCTGATGCATATCATTGCCGCTAAGGCCGTCTGCTTCCATGAAGCCCTGTCGCCGGAATTTAAAGCTTATCAGCAGCAGATTGTAACCAATGCAAAAGCATTAGCGGAAGCATTGTCCGGCTATGGCTTCCGGCTGGTCTCCGGGGGAACTGATAATCATCTGATGCTGGTAGACCTTACCCTAAAAGAAATCACCGGCAAGGTAGCCGCCCAGTCGCTGGCCGAATGCGGAATCATTGCAAACAAGAATGAAATTCCATTTGACAAACAAAGCCCTATGATAACCAGCGGAATAAGATTAGGAACGCCGGCGGCTACTACCAGAGGAATGAAAGAGCCGGAAATGAAACTTATCGCCGAACTTATCAGTCAGGCGCTGCATAATATTGACCATACGGCAGTATATAACGAGATAAAACAAGAAGTAAAAAAACTTTCGGCTGGCTTTCCACTTTATCCAGAACTTCTTTCCAATTAGCCCTGATTATTCATAAATCCACGGCAACCATTGATGACGTTATTTTAATACAGCTGCTTGCAAAATAATGGTCAAAAAACAAAATAGCTCATACAAATTACCGAAAACTCCCGCTATGGAAGCGACCAGCGGGAGCGTGTTTATGATCCCGAATTATTCGGGTTAGCAGCCTGGGAACACGTAACAAGAAACATATTTTAGTATAAACATTGTCCTAAATGGGAACTACATACTTTATCGGCGGGATTCATCCTCCAGAAAATAAAATTACGGCCGGTTGCCCGATAGAAACCTTTCCTGTTCCGGCCAAAGTATTGCTCCCCTTATCTCAACATATTGGGGCGCCTTGCGAGGCATTAGTTAAGGCAGGCGACATGGTTGAGGTCGGGCAGAAGATTGCCCAAGGCAGGGGTTATGTCTCCGCGCCGGTTCATGCCAGCGTATCCGGCCAGGTCAAATCCATCGAACCGTATCTTCACCCCATCGGCCGACAGGTCTCCTCTATCGTAATCGAAACCGATACTAATCAACCGCAGGAGTGGGCTAACTCCGCTATTCCCTTACTGAAACTACTTTCCAAAGATACGGCCGCATTAAGGGATCAGGTTCAGGATGCCGGAATTGTAGGCTTAGGCGGAGCAACCTTCCCCACCCATGTAAAACTTAATCCCCCTGTTGCAAAACCAGTAGATACTCTACTGATCAACGGGGCCGAATGCGAGCCTTATCTTACCGCCGATCATCGAATGATGATGGAACATCCGCAGGAGCTGGTCTCCGGGATACAACTTTTGGCCCATATCCTGGGTATCTCCCAAGCTTATATCGGGATAGAGGAAAACAAACCTGACGCGATCGCCGCCCTGAGAGAGGCTGCTACTAAAATAGAGGCTAAAGGGTTGACCATCAATGTGGTGAAACTAAGGGTCAGATATCCACAAGGGTCAGAGAAGCACTTGATTCAAACTATATTGGATCGCCAGGTCCCCCCCCCGCCGGGATTGCCTATGGATGTGGGGGTAGTGGTACAAAACGTGGGGACGGTCTATGCCGTCTATGAAGCTCTGAGCCTGGGCAAGCCGCTGATTGAGCGTACCGTTACCGTTACCGGCAGCGGAGTAAGGCAGCCTAAGAACCTAAAAGTACGCCTGGGCACACAGGTTTCGGAGCTATTGGATTTTTGCGATTGGGACAGTGAGGGCGCCGGGAAAATCATCCTCGGCGGGCCCATGATGGGTATGGCGCAATATACCCCCCAGCTGCCGGTTATCAAAGGCACCTCCGGGGTGCTGGTGCAGACCCGGGCAGAGGTGAATACCGCAGGGTATCGGGACTGTGTCCGTTGCGGCAAGTGCGTAGAGGTTTGCCCGATGTTCCTAATGCCCCAGACCTTGAGTATCTACGCTGAGCGGGGGATGTTCAAGGAGGCGGAGGAGTATGGCCTCACCGACTGCATATTATGCGGCTGCTGTAGTTATGTCTGCCCCGCTAAACGACCTATTGTACAGATGGTCGGGCTGCTGCGGTCATTAAAAGCAGCGGCCAAGGCTAAGGGATAAATATTTTTAACCACAGAGAACGCAGAGGAACACAGAGAGTTGGTAATTAAACGATATTTCAGGGGAAATTATTGCTGCGGCAATGAGGGTGCATACGGCATTGGGGCCGGGCCTGCTGGAGAGCGCATACGAAGCGTGTCTGGTGCATGAGTTGAAGAAACGCGGGTTAGGCTGTACAATCCCAGGTTGTGCTGCCCGTTTATTACGACGGAATAAACATTGACCTGGGATACAGGATTGATCTACTGGTTGAAGAAACTGTTATTGTTGAACTTAAGGCGGTTGAAAAACGGACTCCTATTCATGAAGCTCAATTGCTGTCCTATTTGAAATTGAGCGGTAAACGACTTGGATTACTGATTAACTTCAATGTACTTCGGTTGAAAGATGGAATTAAAAGAATGATAAATTAGCGCACCTGCCGGTGCGGACTTTTCAGGTGGCGGCAGGTTCAGTAAACCTGCCACTCGTTCTGCCACTCGTTCAGACTGTCGGGTCTGAGGACCCGACAGCACATGGAGCTATATCTGCTTGTTTTGTTGGACATAAAAAAGGAAATTCCTTGTATCTTAAATTAAGAAATAAACTCTGTGTTCCTCTGTGACCTCTGTGGTTAATTTATGGTTAAAAAAATGCCTGAAACTAAAGAACTCAAACTGTTTGTTTCATCAAGTGACACGGCGATCCCTAAAATTATGTATGAGGTGCTGCTGGCGCTGCTGCCGGCAACGCTCATGGGAATATATTTCTTTGGCCTGGGCACGCTAAAAGTCATCGGCCTCTCCATTGCGGGAGCGATGCTCTCAGAGGCCCTCATTCAGAAGATCAGGCGCCAGGATATTATGGTCACCGATGGGAGCGCCGCCATAACCGGGCTGTTGTTGGCCCTAACGCTTCCCTCTAACTCCCCCTGGTGGATGGTATGCGTGGGAGCGGTGGCGGCGATTGTGCTCGGAAAGCAGCTTTACGGAGGGTTGGGCTGGAACCCCTTCAACCCGGCGCTGGTGGGCCGGGTGGTGCTGCTGATCTCCTGGCCGGTGCAAATGACTGCCTGGCCTAAGCCCACACCTTTGTTTTCTCATGCCATAGATGCGGTCACCGCGGCTACGCCTCTGGGAATATTAAAGATGGAAAAAGCGGCCGCTATCGTCAATATCAGCCGGATAGATCTTCTACTGGGTTATCGGGGCGGCTCATTGGGAGAGGTGTCTATTTTGGCCATAATCCTGGGGGGGCTATACCTGCTGTTCCGCGGACACATCACCTGGCATATTCCGGGAAGCTACCTCCTTACGGTAGCCCTGTTTACCGGAGTATTCCGGCTGATTTCGCCGGCGGAGTATGCCTCGCCGTTGTTTCACTTACTGACCGGAGGTCTGATGTTGGGGGCTTTCTTTATGGCCACTGATTATGTCACCAGTCCGGTCACCAGGAAAGGTCAACTGGTGTTCGGATTCGGCTGCGGCCTGCTGACCGGTGTAATCCGCTTATTCGGCAACTATCCGGAGGGGGTCTCGTTTGCCATTTTGCTCATGAACTCGGTTACTCCCCTGATTGATAAATATATTCGACCCACTACTTTCGGTAAAAAGCAACCCGAATAATTCGGGATCATAAACACGCTCGGAGTTGGTCGCTTCCATAGCGGGAGTTTTCGGTAATTTGTATGAGCCATTTTGTCATATAGATGTTTCGGCTGGTTCTCAAGCCGAAACCAAAGCAGGGCGCCGGTGCCCTTAGCGCTTTCGGCTTGAGAACCATCCGAAAGATCAAGAATATGAAACAGGAATAAAATGAAAGAGATACAGCGGCTGGTACTTGTATTAACCCTTATCTGCGTCGTAGCGGCGGCGGCGTTGGCGGCGGTCTATGGGCTGACTAAGAAACCGATCGCCGACCGGCTGCGGAAGGTAAAGCTTGACGCCATCGAATCGGTACTTCCGACTTACGACAATAAACCTGATAAGGAATTAAAGGAAATAAACTTAGGTAAGGATCACCGGGGCCGGGAGAAGAAAATCACTTTTTATACAGCCAGAAAGCAGGGAGCTTATGTGGGAACCGCTCTGGAATACACCACGAAAGGTTTCGGGGGGCCGCTGACGGTGATCGTGGGCGTAACGCCTGACGGGAGTATTCATGGAGTAAATATTATTTCCCATAAAGAGACGCCGGGGTTGGGGGCAAAAGTGGAGCGACCGGATTTTTTGGACCAGTTTAAAGGCAAGTCTCTGGCTAACAGCAGCTTTAAATTAAAAAAAGACCGGGGAGATTTAGATCAGGTCACCGGGGCTACCATTTCATCCAGAGCCATGGTAGAGGCAGTAAAGTTTTGCCTGGGTAAATATCAGGAACATTCCGGCGATTAAAGAACTTAGCGCGCCTATCGGGCGAGCTTTACACTTCCTCTCCCCTGGGGGTGAGGGAATAAAATCTTAGGTGCTGTCAGGTGTTACCACCTGACAGCCATCATACTATGGATAACCTTTATTAGCAGGTGTCAGGAGGTAACTCCTGACACCACAGCAAAAGGAATTTCTTATACGCTTTAATTAGTATAAAATCAGAGGTTCTTGCAAAACTAGCTTAGATTGTCATTCCCGTGAAAACGGGAATCCATAAGTTGCTGATGCCTGCACAATCTGGATTCCCGATAAAAGCGCTCGGGAATGACATTTTCAGACTTTTGCAAGAGGCTCATCAGTAAAATAATTTTACCGCTTTATGTGCTGTCGGGTTCTCAAACCCGACAGGCTAAAATGAGTGGCGGGTTTCCTGAACCTGCCACCACCTGAAAAGTCCGCACCGGAGGTGCGCTATTTTGGCCGCTTTATCAGATTATTAAACAACAAACCGAGCGGAGATTATCAATGGGCAAGGTATTAGCTGAGTTCAAAAAAGGTTTATGGGATGAGATCGCCCCGTTCAGGTTAGTTTTGGGATTATGTCCGGCGCTGGCGGTCACTACGGAAGCGGGGAATGGTTTAGGGATGGGGCTGGCGGTTACTTTTGTGCTGACCTGTTCTAATCTGCTTGTCTCGGCATTGCGAAAGATCATCCCGGATCAGGTGCGTATCGCCGCCTACATTGTAGTTATCGCCTCATTCGTAATCATTGTAGAGTTGGTAACCCAGGCTTATTTTTATCCTCTTTACAAGGCGCTGGGAGTATTCGTCCCCTTAATTGTGGTAAACTGCATTATCTTAGGCCGGGCGGAGGCGTTTGCTTCCAAAAATCCTGTAATAGAATCAATGGCCGACGGATTAGGTATGGGCTTAGGTTTCACTCTGTCGTTGGTGGCCTTGGGGTCTGTCCGGGAGCTACTGGGGGCCGGTACAATATTCGGTATACAGATAATGGGCAAATCATATCTGCCGTTTTTGCTTATGATTGTCCCTCCGGGCGCTTTTATTGCCTTGGGAGTCATGCTTGGGTTTATGAATATGGCAAAAACTAACCAACAAAGAATTAGCGGATTACAGAACAATCCCGCACCATGCTGTAACGTAAGTTCGACATAAGACAGGTCAATAACCTGTTGAGGCTAGCCGCTAACATAAATGTCCGGGAAGGTATAGAGGTATAGGTTATGTCTATCAGTTATTATTTGCTCCTGATTGTCAGCGCTGTATTAGTAAACAACATCCTGTTAGCCCAGTTTTTGGGGAACTGTCCCTTCCTGGGCGTCTCCAAAAAGATGGAGACTGCCATTGGAATGGGAATGGCGGTAATATTTGTTTTGACCTTAGCGGGCATGTTTACCTGGATGATCTCTCACTTCCTGCTGGTACCGCTGAAGCTTGATTATCTGCGTACAATTGCCTTCATCCTGGTGATCGCCAGCCTGGTTCAATTTGTAGAAATGGTAATTAGGAAAATATCGCCGACACTCTACCAGTCTCTGGGAATCTTTCTCCCGCTGATCACCACCAACTGCGCTGTCTTAGGAGTAGCCCTCATCAATATTGACGAGGGGTACTTTTTCCTGGAAACATTGATATTCTCATTTGCCTCCGCTGTAGGCTTTGCCCTGGCGCTGATCATTTTCTCAGGTATCCGGGAGCGCATAGATCTGGGCCCTGTTCCTAAACCCTTCCAGGGTACCGCTATCGGCCTGATTACTGCCGGCCTGTTATCCATGGCTTTCTTTGGTTTTGCCGGCCTGGGTTAAATATAAGCCGATTTAACCCGAATAATTCGGGATCATAAACACGCTCGGAGTTGGTCGCTTTCATAGCGGAAGTTTTCGGTGATTTGTATGAAATTTTGTTTTTTTAGGTGGTGGCAGGTTCTCAAACCTGCCACTCATTCAAGCCGATTTAAGGTATAACTCGGCAAAAAGTTGTTATTCCCACGAAAGCGGGAAGCAATTTCGAGGTTTATATACTTATTTTGTGCCATTCCCTAAGGGTTATTGGTATGCTTCAAAACCTTCTCATAAAAAACATAGCCGTAATCGAGGAGTTGGGAATTTCTCTCTCCCCCGGCCTGAATGTGATTACCGGAGAAACCGGAGCGGGTAAAACCATCATCATCAACTCCTTGGAACTATTGGTGGGGGGCCGGTCTTCAGCGGATTCTATCCGTTCCGGAGAGAGCAAAGCCAGAGTAGAAGCCCAATTTAACTTAACCCGGATACCGGAGCTCAACCATATCTTAGAAAAGTACGGCTTAAACGATGGCGATAGCGGACAATTAATCCTCAGGCGGCACCTCACTCAAGGCGGTAAAAGTACAAGCTACGTCAATGACAGATTAGTTTCCCTAAAGAAACTGGATGAGATAGGTCAGGGACTAGTGGATATCCATGGCCAACATCAGCACCAGCTGCTCCTTAACTCAGATACTCACATTGATTTCCTGGATATCCTGGGCAGGTTGACCTCATTCCGACAAGAATTAAACCGATTATACAGCCGCTGGCAGGCCAAACAGGATGAACTGAACCTACTTACCCGGCAGAACGAGGCGAGGGATCAGCGTCGACAATTACTGGAATTTCAACTCCAGGATATTGACAGAGCCCGGTTGCGGGAAGGTGAGGACGAAGAGCTTAAGGTGGAGCGGCAGAAGCTCCTCAACTCCGAGCGCCTGACTGAGTATGGTCAATTTGTCTACCAAAATCTTTACGAGCGGAAAGGGGCCGTTCTGGATCTCCTGGCCCAGGTGCAGGATAAACTTCAGCAGTTAGCCCGCCTCGACCCAACCATGAAACCCCAGGCTGAGACAGCCGAATCTGTTCGCTACCAACTTCAGGAAATAGCCATGGAAAACCGCCGCTATTTGAATGATGTCGAATACGATCCAGCGCAGCTTCAGCTGGTGGAGGACCGGTTGGCCGAAATAGGAGGACTGGAGCGAAAATACGGAAGCCCTTTAGCCCGGGTGCTTGACTGCCGGCGCCAAATCATATCCGAACTGGAAAATATCGGCGGGGTGGATGAGCGGCTGGAAATACTCTCCCGGGAGCTTAAAACAGATGCTGGAGAACTAAATCAACTGGCCGCCGGGCTATCTAAACGACGTCTGGAGACAGGCCGTCGCCTGAAGAAATTAATGTCTTGTGAACTTGATCAGTTAGGGATGCAAAAAGCCCAATTCTGCTGTCAGCTCAATTCTCAACCAATCCAGCCTGATATATATGCTGGAGATGATAATGGAATAGATAAGGTAGAGTTTATGTTTTCCGCCAATCCAGGGGAACCGCCCCGTCCCTTAGCAAAAGTTGTTTCCGGCGGCGAACTGTCCCGGATCATGTTGGCGCTGAAAACGTTGCTGGCGGAGGGGGATCGGGTGCCCACCTTAATTTTTGATGAAGTTGATGTCGGCATAGGAGGAAGTGTGGCGGGAATTGTCGGTCGTAAATTAAAGAAATTAGCCGCCACACACCAAATTATCTGTATAACCCACCTACCCCAGATTGCAGCTCGGGCCGATCAGCACTATGTGGTGAGTAAACAGTTGATCAATGGGAGGATGCAAACCCGGGTAGAAGAGCTGGACTACGCCCGCAGGATAGAGGAAATCGCCCGAATGCTGGGGGGTGAGAATGTCACTGATACCGCTCGTCAGCATGCCCAAGAGATGCTAAATGCCCGCCAATCCCCAGTAGTATCCGGTTAGATTTTTGCAATATGAGGTAACCATTGTCAATGACCCGATGTTTGGCCTGTCTCAGGGCCGAAACTATTATGAAGGGGCGTGTTACCCTTGACACTTTCGGCTTGAGAACCAGCCGAAAGATCGAGCCTCTTGCAGTATGCTGTGAACCTAACCGGACAACGCTGCCTTTAACCCTGGTTTTGCCAGACAACTTGCATTGTAACTATCCACAAGTAACAACCAATCGTTCCTCATAAGACTTGGTTTGGTTTAGGTGAGACAAAATGCCGGCCCCAATTCTCCAGGTAGAAAATTTACAGGCTTACTTTTACACCCCCAGCGGTCCGGCCCGGGCGGTAGACGGGGTAAGCTTCATCCTTCAGCCGGGAGAGACGTTGGGACTGGTGGGCGAGTCGGGTTGCGGGAAGACGGCTACGGCATTGTCGGTGCTGCGGCTGTTACCTGATCCGCCGGCCAGGATTGTCGGCGGACAGGTCTTGTTCGGCGGTCAGAATTTATCCGCTTTAACTGAAGCCGAGCTATGCCGCATTCGTGGAAAGCATATTTCCATGGTATTTCAGGAGCCCATGAGCTCGCTTAACCCAGTGCTAAGGATCGGCGATCAGATTTCCGAACCTCTGCGGCTTCACTTAGGGTTACGGAAAAAGGAGGCCCGGGAGAAAGCCGTCGAGTATCTGCGGTTAGTGGGAATAGCGGACCCTGAGCGCTGTGTCGATTCCTACCCGCATCAGCTCTCCGGCGGGATGCGCCAGCGGGCCATGATTGCCGGCGCACTCTGTTGTCGTCCCCAGGTGCTTATTGCCGATGAGCCTACCACCGCCCTGGATGTAACCATCCAAGCACAAATATTGGAACTGATAACGGAACTTAAGAAGAGTCTAGGGATGGCGATGTTGCTCATTACTCACGATTTGGGAGTGGTAGCCAATATTGCCGACCGTATCGCCATAATGTACGCCGGACAAATTGTGGAACAGGCGCCTACCGGCGAGCTGTTTTCCCAGCCCCTCCATCCATATACCCAAGGACTGCTGGCTTCTTTGCCTACTCTGGAACATAAAGGTAATCACCAGCGGCTCCATGCCATCCCCGGGAGCGTTCCCAACCTGGTTAATCTGCCCTCCGGCTGCCGGTTTAACCCGCGCTGCCCAAAAGTACTTCCCAAATGCCACCGGGAGGAGCCTCAACTTGAAGTCATAAAAGAGGGACATGAGGCGCGCTGCTGGAATATAAGCTTAGGGGATGTCACAAAATAAAATACCCGATTTTAGGTAATTTTGATCTTTCGGCTGGTTCTCAAGCCGAAAGTGTCAAGGGCAGCGGCGCCCTGTTGGGTTTCGGCCTGAGACAGGCCGAAACATCTATATGAATATGATTGATTGCAGCTTGGTATCACAAAATAAAATACCCGATTTCAGGTCATTTGTGTTAATCTTCCCCGAGTAGAAAACGGGCTTCGATAGACGCCAGCGAAGCGGCGCAATTCGCTGGGTGAAAGAGTGATTTGTTCCTAACTTAGCCTGGCTAATCGTCAAGGCTATTTTCAGATACTTCTTGGCCTTACTATATTCCCCTAAGCTCTTCCAAACGATGCCGATGTTGTTTAGATCTATAGCCACATCAAGGTGATTATCGCCATAGGCTTTGCGGTCTATAGCCAGGGCTTGTTCATAATTTTTTAATGCCTTACTATATTTTTTCAGGCTCCTCCAGGTGGCGCCGATATTGTTTAGGGTGGTGGCGATGGACGGGTGCATCTCCCCATAGGCCGCTTTTTTTATGGCCAGGGCATGTTCATAATAGTCCAGAGCTCTATTATATTCTCCTAAACTCCTCCAGGCTGTGCCGATGTTGTTTAGCCTGGCGGCTACTATCGGATGTTGTTCGCCGTTAGCTTTGCGGTCTATGGCCA
>QIEW01000124.1 GCA_003230535.1 bacterium | reverse complement strand
TTTAATACGTCCGGCTATAGCGATGATACTTATGCCCTGCGGGTAGATTGCGCCTCCGCCGCCAATGTCCCCCAGGTCGGGGAGCTAAAGGCCGGGGGATATGTCGATTATATTGTCATAATGAAATATCTGTTAGCCAATAAATTTGAGTGGGATGCGGCCAACAGCCGGTTCAAGATTTATGATGATAGTGACGTCTTAGCTTACTATCTCGAAGTTAAAAACAAAGACGGAAACAATACAATAATGAGCGGAACCGGCCCGGCGCAACGGCTCCAAAAGATACAGGCAGTATAACATGTTAGCATCATACGGATACGGACAGGGCGGCGCTGTAGCCAGTTACGGCTATGGCGGGAGAGGAATTATCGGTGCGGTGATGGATTTGTTTTTGCCGCGGATTAAATCCTTAAAACAAAGGTATCAGATCAAATGGCTGACTTAAAACTACCGCAGATAAAAAGTCTGAAGCAACGATATCAGATGCGCTCTTTAAAGCAAGCCTACCAAATAAAGTCTTTAAAACAGGGCTTTCAAATTCTATCACTAAAGCAAAGAGGTCAAATCAAATGGGTACAGTAAACGGAAACGTAACGCTGCGGGCGGGGTCGGAAGATCCGGTCACCTTGCAGCTGCTACAGGATGACGGGACAACCCCTATCGACCTGACAGGTATTACCGGTTTGACCTTGCATTTGAAGGATACCGCCACCGGTACCGTAACCACCTTTACCGATCCCAAGTTTGTAGTCTCAGACGCCGCCTTGGGCAAAGTAAAACTCTCCCAGGCTGCCGCCGATTTCTCCGCCGCCGCCCGCTATGTATACCATGTCTCTTTCTCCGATAGCGGAGGCAAGGCACACTATGTGCCGGAGGACAGGAACTATTCTTGGATTGTGGCGGACAAAATAAGTTAGCCCGAATTATTCGGGAAAAATGTTCAAGATTTTTTTGGCGGTGGACTTCCCTGGCCGAGGGCATCTTTTCCCATTGATTTTTCCCCATAATCTGTGTAATATCGTTTTCATAAAGCCCTTGAGACCTGGCAAAAGAGCGGCCCTGTCGCGGCATTAATAATGCTGGTGTTTGGTTTTCCTCAAGACGTTAAATTGCAAAGAGTAACCCATGAACTACGAACCGGTAATCGGCTTGGAAATCCATGCCGAGCTATTGACAGTCTCAAAAAATTTTTGCGCTTGCAGCGCCAACTTCGGCCAGGAGCCTAATACTTCCGTCTGCCCGGTGTGTCTGGGGCTGCCCGGCGTGCTTCCGGTGTTAAACAAAAAAGCGGTGGAGTATTCCCTGCGCACCGCCGTATCGCTCGATTGCCGGATACCTTCCCGCAGTATTTTCGCCCGCAAAAATTATTTCTATCCCGATATGCCCAAGGATTATCAGATATCACAATACGAGCAACCCTTAGCAGTCTGTGGGCATCTTAAAATCATGGTCGGGGGGAGAGAAAGAGATATTGCTATTGAGCGGGTACACTTAGAAGAGGATACCGGGAAATTATTCCATGAAATACCAGGCAGTTCCGATTCTGCCAGCTGGATTGACTTTAACCGGGCCGGTATCCCCTTGTTAGAAATTGTCACCGAGCCCGAGCTTCGCTCCGGCAAAGAGGCTAAACTGTTTATGGCGAAGCTCAGGCAGATTCTCACTTACATCGGAGTGTGCGACGGCAATATGGAAGAGGGCAGCCTCCGGTGCGACGCCAATGTATCTTTGCGGAGGGTGGGGGAGCAGACTTTAGGGACTAAAACCGAGGTGAAGAATGTAAACTCATTCCGGTTTTTGCAGCGGGCGCTGGAATATGAAATAGATCGGCAGAGAAAGGTGCTGGAGGAGGGAGGGAGGGTTGTTCAAGAGACGCGGCTGTGGGATGCGGCGGCTGGAGTTACCCAACCGATGCGGAGTAAGGAGGAAGCCCATGATTACCGCTACTTCCCGGAACCGGATCTGGTGCCCTTGGTGGTGGAGGAGAGCTGGGCGGCGGGGATTAAGGCCGCCCTGCCGGAGCTGCCGGATCAAAAACGGGAAAGATTTGTGGAGCGCTATCAACTCCCGGACTATGACGCAGGCATCCTTACCTCTACCCGCGAGCTGGCGGATTACTTTGAGAGTTGCCTGCAATTCTATCCCCAAGCTAAAACGGTCAGCAACTGGATCTTAGGGGAGCTGCTTCGGGAATTGAAAGGTTCGGCGGCGGGGGTTGGGGCCTGTCCTGTTCCGCCCCAAAACCTGGCCGGTCTCCTCCGGTTGATAGCCAATGGAGTTATCAGCGGTAAGATCGGTAAAGCTGTTTTCCAGGAGATGTATGAGCGGGGGCTTTCGGCCGAGACCATTATCCAGAAGAGGGGCTTAACTCAAATTACCGATACGGCGGATTTGACAATAATTGTTGACCGGGTAATCGCCGATAACCCTGAACCTGCGGCCGCCTATCGGGCAGGCTCAGAACGCACGTTTGGATTTTTAGTCGGCCAAGTCATGAAGGCCAGCCGAGGCCGAGCCAACCCTAAGCTTACCAACCAGATATTGCGGGAACGTCTGAAACAGAAGTAGTATGGTGCATTTTACCCTCCTCTTGATGTAAAGGTTTAGCGCTTCAGCTAGTATTTTTATACAAAATATCCTTGCATGCCGGACAGTTTCAAAATTATCCCTTCTCTTATCTTTGTACCTAAAAAATGAAGTTCAAATGTCAGCTTGTTTTCTTGTGCCCGCTTAAAGACCTGGTTTTGAGACATTCGGCTTTAGGGCTTTTTTGCGTGTTATTTGGGCAGCCTGTATTCCTTTCCAAAGCCAGGATATTGATTTGCCGTAAACCTGAGTTATTTAATCTTAAGCTACCAATATGTTTGGTCTGGCATTAGACATAGTGTTGTTGACGGGCAGCGCTTATTGGCTGACAAGCTGGTGTCGCTTTACTCGCTGGCCGGACTTTATTTTGAGTATGATGATCCTCGGTTACGCACAGATTGTCTTGTCTCTGGAAATCCTGTCCGAGCTTCATCAGTTAACGGCGACAGGTTTGTTAATTATTCATGTCATATTCTTTTGGGGAGCCTGGCTGCTCTGGAGAATGTCCCACAGACCAAGAGCGTCGCTTAACCCCTTACCCGGAGGTAAGGATTTATTGTCTGCTCTGCGGGAGCACAAGGCCCTGTCTTTTTTGGCAGGAGCTGTTTTACTACTCGTTCTTTTGGGAGCCTGGTTGATTATGGTTACCCCTCCCAATGAAGGCGACACTTTATTATATTACCTTCCCCGGGTTGCTCATTGGCGGCAAAATAGCACCCTAAAACACATCTCACCCCTTTCTGCTCCACAGCTGGAGCTGCCCATTAATGCCGAACTCGGCATGCTGTGGACGGTACTATTTACTCATAGTGATTATCTGGTCGCTTTTATTAGTTGGATAGCTTACCTGGGAGGTATGCTGGTAGTTTATAATTTAACCTTGACATCTGGTTTTTCGCGTCCTCAGGCAACATTTACCGCCTTCTCCTATGCCACCTTTCCGGTAGTTATCTACCAAAGTACCTCCACAAAAAATGACATACTTTTAGCCTTCTTTGTCGGCGCCGGTTTTTACTTTTTACTTTTAGGCTTACAGGAGAGACGGCAGGCTCCGCTTATATTTTCCGGAATGGCTTTGGGAATAGCCGCCGGGATTAAAGCCGCTACAGCATTGGTTTTGCCGGCTATGACCCTGACGGCGTTTTTTATCTCCGGGAGTAAGGGAGAAAGTAAAAAACGTATCCTCCCGGTTTTTTGGCTCGGAGCCTGTGCCCTGAGTTTTGTCTTCCTTGGAGCTTACAACTATATTCTTAACTGGGCCAGATGTGGCGACCCTTTGGGTGTGGGATGGATGAGAGGCTTCCTCACGATATCCAATCCAAACCTGAAAAGCCTCTGGGCCAACCTGGGAAGGATATGTTATATCTTTGTAGATTTTAGTAGTTTGCCAAACTTTCTGTCCTGGCCGCTGAACACTTTTAAGGCGAAATTAGCGGAACCTATTTTTTCCTTATTGCGGATGCCGGTGTTTGAAAAGGCGTCCACATCCAGAGAGCCCTTCTCTTTCTACCGCCAAATTAACCATGGAGCGGGGTTCGGGCTCATGGGTTTCTTGCTTTTGTGCAGTATTCTTTGGCATATTATAAGTTTACCCTACAAAAACGAAAAGGGGAGAATCCACTGGTTTATCGCCTTGGTATCTTTGTCCTATTTCGCGGCCGGCTGTTTAGTTTTTAAATGGAACTGGGTTATGACGCGCTATTTTATAATAAGTATGGTTTGTGGTATGCCTCTCCTGGCTTTTTTTTATCCTGCTAAGAAACGCAAAATTTCCTTCCGGGCGGGAATTATTCCTTTCATATTAGTAATGGTCAGTTTTTATGTTTTCATAAAAAATTCAGATAAGCCTCTTGTTTCCTCCACTTCTATCTGGACGATGGATTCTGTGGCGTTGCGTTGTAAGAATAATCCCCAATTGGAGCCGGTGGTCCGCTATGTGGAAAAATATCTTCCTGTTGGAGCGCGAATAGGAATCCTCGGTATTGGGAAGGAATATCCCCTGTTTGGAAGACATTTCGAGCGCTATATCATCCCCTTCCCATCGGGCAAAGTTATTGATAAACAGGCATTGACTAAACAAGGGTTGGACTTCCTCATAATCAACAAGTCCGTCTTATCCATCCAACCAGAAATACTTTTGCCCCAAAAGGAGGTTGCGCCAGGCATCTATTTGATAAGTTTAAGTTAATGAACAGGTCAGGAATTGGCTTCGCTAATACCACAAGGGGCAAAATATCGGCGGAAGGAGTTAATATAAGAGGCGCTTATGTGGACGGAGAGCGATGAGGCATTTATGCAGCTGGCGTTGGAGGAGGCCCGGTTAGCGGCGCGGGAAGGAGAGGTGCCGGTCGGGGCGGTGATTGTCTATGCTGGACGGGAAATCGCCCGTGGGAGAAACCAGCGCGAGTTGTCCGGCGATCCTACGGCGCATGCGGAGGTGTTGGCGCTGCGGAGAGCGGCGGTAGTCAGGGGGGGGTGGCGGCTGGATGGGGCGCGGATGTATGTTACGCTGGAACCTTGTCCGATGTGTGCCGGGGCGATCATGTTCTCCCGGCTCTCAAGTCTGATTTACGGTACGGATTCTCCTGTTTGGGGGGCCGCCGGCTCCGTATTTAACATAATAAATCACCCCACCCTTAATCATCAGCTGGAAGTTATCAAAGGTCTTTTGGCTGCCGAATGCCGGGAATTGTTACGGCAATTCTTTTCTTCAATCCGCCATACAGCTCCAATGACAGACCAGAATAATGTTGCTTAGAAACTGTCTTGCCGGGCATAGTCCATTTGCCGGCAATCGCAGGCTGTGGTGTTTATTTTATTAACTCATGTTACGGCAATACTAAAATACTGACCAAGGCTCGGTGATTTTAACCGCAGATAACGCAGAGGTCACAGAGAGTAGTATTTCTGCAACTCATTGAAAAACAATTGATTTATCCTCCGCGCTCTCTGTGTCCGCCGCGGTTAATAATTTATGGTTTTGGTAGATTGTCAATCCTTGCGTAAGGTGAGTTATTAATAGCGGCATCCCTCTTCGAAATACCTGTAGTTCAACTTCCGGCCTATATTGACACTCAAGGCTTCCCAGAAATCTTTGTTGGGGGGCCATACTCGCTTCTTTATCGATTTAATCGAGTAAAATGACCGGTAAGCGCCCAGGTATCCTTCCAGCAGCTCTTCCGGAGTCATCTTCCTGGGTTTAAAAACAACATGGTTCATATCGTATCTTGACCAGTCGCGGTGGAGAATGCGCCCTTCCCGCTCCATTTGATCATAGAGTTCGGTAAACGGCAGCGGGGTGAATATATAAAAATTAGCTCCTTCAATGCGATTGTCTATACAGAATTGAACGGTTTGCTCAAACACACTCTTCTCGTCGTGATCAAATCCAAAGATGAACGAACCGAAGATTTTAATTCCCACCGCACGGATCGAAGCGACGGATTGTTCAATTTGTTCGACTGCATTGACGCGGGCCTTGCCGACATCCTTAAGGTTTTCGGCATTGATGCTTTCGATACCCATAAGCAGCCATTTGCAGCCGCTTTCCGCGGCAAGTTCCAATAGCTCGGGGTCCTTGGCTATTTTCAAATCGGCTTGGGCGGACCAGCGACGCTTTAGGGGTATCAAAGCGCGAAACAGCTCTTTTGACCGTTTAGGGGAGCCGACAATATTATCGTCAACGAAAATAATACCGCCAGGCGGCATTGAGCGAACCTCTTCAACCACCTCCTCAATCGGCCGGAAACGAAACTTGTAACCCCAATATCTGGTAACTGCACAGTAGGAACATCTATGCGGGCACCCCCGAGCAGTTTCGAGTACGTTGATAAAGCTATAGGCTTCTTGTTTTAGAAGGTCAAGGCGGGGACGAGGCAGTCCGACCAGGTTGTGCGGAGTTTCCGCTTGATAGCGTTTCTTCATTTTACCCGCCAGGAAATCCGCTAATAACTCTTTCCAAGCCGTATCTCCTTCGCCGATTACCAAAGCATCCACATGTTGCTCGGCATCCTCCGGGAAGAAGAAAACGTGAAATCCGCCCATGACGACCCGGCTTCCCCGGCTGCGAAACTCACTGGCAATTTCGTAACCTCGCTGGGCCAATTGGGTCATAATTGTTATCCCAACCAGGTCCGCTTTTATATTGAAATCAATATCCTCAACAGTCTCATCTATAATGCGGACATCAAAACGATCGTTTGCATAAGCGGCAAGCAAAGGCAAGGTGAGTTTTGGTATTGAAGTTTTTCTCCTGCGGCGGGAGCCTAACCGGTCTTTGTCCTGTGCCGGAGTGATGAGAAGCAGCTTAGGTTTATCCATGCCAGGAAACTTCCTTTTGGTTTCAAAAAGGTTCTATTCGAGTATTCAGGGGATTCCCTTTATGGTCGATAAAACAAGCGATTAAAGTTCCGCTCTCTCCCGTATAAATTCACTCTGTTTGCAACCGCTGGCATTTCAGTGACACGATTAAAAACTCTCCAGCAACCTCTTGCTTAAACATATGCCCAGAATTCCGGGATTAAATTGAGAATTTTTTAGTAGTTATAGTTGACAAACCTCCCTCCTTTAGCGCTTTTGATCTCTTCAGGAAAGACAACAAAATCAGTAGGAACCGAATCTCGAGAGGAACGCGACAGGCAAGGGGTTAGCGGAGATAACCCATCTCTTACTGGATTCTAATGCTTATCTTTTCACCACATTAGTCGCTTGAAGACCTTTGGGCCCTTTAGTCACCTCAAAGGTTACTTCCTGCCCTTCGGCCAAGGATTTGAACCCCTCGTCCTGAATGGCCGAGAAGTGAACAAAAACATCAGTACCATCTTCCTGCTGAATAAAGCCAAAACCCTTAGATTCATTAAACCACTTTACAACACCTTTTGCCATGTTACGATACCTCTTTTTTAACTCTGAAAAGTTTAAGTCCAGGCAAGCCAAGGTTCCACCCCTCAGAATTACCAGAATCTTAAACCCAAAAAAACCATCAAATCCCTTTGGAGTTTGACAGCCTTTGCCTCCAACAAAAAACCTCCGGAAATTTTATTTGTATTTTTACACTATAAAAAAGGTAATGTCAAACTATTTATTCCACTGAGAAAGGGACAGTTTTGCTAGGGGTAGGTCACTGTCGTCGCCATGACTGTCAAACAATCAATAAGTTACTGTTTTCGACTCCTGCTTCAACCGACCTAAAACAAGAGATTTTATATCAAACAAACAGATAAAAGCACCTTTAGATACAGATCTATCCCTGGGGATATTCTTCGCCGGAGAGGTTTAGTAGGGACGGGGGTTTAGCAGATCAATCTCATATCCGGAAAGAACCGTATGCAGCGCGCTGTAGCCGGAAGTGCCTTCCAAGTTTTTGGCCATTGCCCTGAAACTGGTAATTCGACCTCTCGGGATAAACACTTTGCGTCTAAAACGCCCATTTTTTGCCTTAATTTTGATCGGAACACGATTCATGAAAAGAGTGACCTTGGTAATCGTGGGATCATCAACCGTTCCTTCTACTATAATAGGGTCTCCTTCCCGGACGCCTTGTTTGCCGTTCTCAGGAGATGTCAGGGTGACCACCGGCACACGGCCCGGGGGAGCAAATATCAGGTTAAAGGTTTCTTTGCCCATCCCTCCGCCGGAGGAAAAGGCGAGCACCTCTACCGCATTAACTCCTTGAGCTAAAGCGATCTCAGCATCAAACCGGCCTCCCTCTACGTTAACCAGTTGCGTGACGTCATTGACGGTAATAAAGGCCATTTTTACATCCTGACCAATAGTCCCTTGAAGGTGATAAAGCGCCTGATCTAAAGTATTACCGGCCGGGAGGTCGATATCAACTTCCAGAGACTTAGGCGCGCCGGTAGCAGACCTTCCTTTGCCGCTCCGGCTGCCAAGGGTGGAAATGGCGGCTAACTTGGTTGTTTTATCTATGCTGCCACCTCTGCTAACGCTGAGGTTTTTAATTTTAGAGCGCGCTTGTGTGCCCTGGCCTGTGGAGGTAAACACCGGTTGTCGGACATTAGCTCTGGTAGTATGTCCAGATTCAGCAGATCCACCCTCTTCCTGCGTTTTCTGTTGAAATTGAATAACCGCGTCCTGTTGAACTTGAACCGCCGCTCCTCCAATCGCGCCCTCATCCGGCATCTCTAAGGTGCGGGAACTTTGTTCCTGTTTGCTGATACTTCCTAAAGAGGCGCTGGAAGCGGTCGCTTCAGTTGAAAATTCTTCCGTGAAATCGGTTATTTCAACCATGGCGGCCTGGCTGCTAGCTCGCGGTTCGCTCTGGGAATAGGCTGGCTGCCTTTTGGTCTCCACCGCCGGTAGAGCCGATTTTTTGCCGGCTGTATCGTAAGAGTATTCGACCCTTGCCTTGCTCCGCTCCACCGGCGTTGTCCTTATCATGGCGAGAGTGGCGGTCTTCTCTCCAAACTTAGGGGTTTCCGCTGCCGCCAGCTCACTCTTCAGGAACTTGCTGGAAGAGGAAGCGCTGGAAGTCCGGGGCAAAGTAGCGGCCGACTTGCGGGCCATTTGAGGAATTTCCTCGGTAGCTTTCGTTTGAGCAGAGATTTCCGGGACAAAAACTGACACGTGAGTCATCGAAGCGGGTTTACTAACCTGGGGAGCGTCTTTAGTATAATTGACCCGCCTTTCTACCGGACGGGTTGACTTTTGAACCTTTTCCTGATAGGTATATTCAATTGTTATTTCGCGTTGTTTTTTCTTAACCGTCATAATTTTTGTCTTCACCGCGGCCTTTTCCGCAAACCTGGAGGCCTTTTCCTGTGACATCTCCTTCTTAAGGAGCTGGCTGGAAGGGGTATAGTCATCTATCTGGGGCATTACGGTTAGTTCTTTTGTCATTTGAGTTATTTTTTCGGTATATTCCGCTGAAGTTGTCGTTTGGGTAACTTTGGTCGGTGTTTTGGCGGGGTCTAGCTTCATTTGGCGCACCATAGGGGTGGAAGTATGTTTGTATTTCACCCGCTTTTCGGTTATTTTAACCTGAGAAGATGGAGGTGCCTGCCGCTCATATTTGACCTGCCGATCCTTTGCTGTTTGGGTGGGCACAGGAGTGTGGCTGGCAGTTGTTTGGCGTTCGGTCTTCACCTTGGGGGCTTCTTGGTCTATCATTCTGAGCTTGATATTCTCTTTGGGCATCGCAGCTTTTGTGTGGGTAACTTTCTGGGTTTGTTCTTTTTGAGACAAATGCTTCTGTTTTGTACTTTTTATCTCCTTTTTCAGAGAGAGACTCTTTCGTCTCATCGGCTTAATTTTCGACGTATAGTTCTTCTTATAGGAAGGGTCCAGTTTAGCGGTTAGCTTTTTCCGTGTCGGATTTATTTTTTTAGTTCGGCTTTGTTTCGGTTTTTGGGGTAGCAGCCTGGCAACAGCCTGCTTTTTTTTCAAATTTTTAGTCGGTTGCTGGGTAGCGGGGGTGGAAGGCTTAAGACTCTCCATCGGCTTGGAGAGAGCCGCTTTTTGTTTGCGAACCTTCTGGAGAGGTTCCCCTTTGGCTTGAGGTTTGAGGACACCCTTTATACGTCTATTAATTGTCTTCCGCATCCGGGCTTTCCCCGTATCCCCCTTGGTAGGTTTCTTCCCCCCTTTAGAGATTGGCCGCTTACTCGGGTTTTTAAGCGTTGGCCTGTTGCTGGGAAGCTTTTTTGTCTCCAGCTTTACGATCTTTATGGGAATAGGCTCGTTAAGCTTGTCTATGGCAGAATGCCCTTGGACTAAACTTAATAATAATAGAACAAGAAGGTGCGCAAATACAGAATGGGCGACAAATTTATTGAAACCTCGAGCTTTTTTGCGCTGAGCCGATTTAGGACGAGGATACATGATCTTACCCTCTTTTAGTGAAGGCTGCCATTTCATTTATTAATAACTCACCTTACGCGAGGATTGACAATCTACCAAAACCATAAATTATTAACCGCGGAGGACACAGAGAGCGCGGAGGATAAGTACTACTCTCTGTGACCTCTGCGTTCTCTGCGGTTAAAATCACCGAGCCTTGGTCAGTATTTTAGTTTGTCGTAACATGAGTTAATAATATACTTTATGGTTCATTACAAAACTAAATTAGAGTAGCAATTTATATGCCCATACTGCCTATTCTTGGATATTGCTAAAATAACTAATTGTAAATAAAAACAACTTATCGCGTGTTAAAAATAGTTAGAAAAATTTGTTTCCGGAAAATTTCATGGAAATTATAAGCCACACGACCCTGATTTTTAATAAAAATAAACTTCATATCAATATTATACCAAAGAAAAATAGAGAAAAAAAACAAAAATTTAAACCGGCAATTCAGCCTAGCAAAAACCCTTTTCACGCTGCATATACCCAGTTGCCTGGTCTCAGACGCTTGATAAAAAGAAAATGTGGCATTAACAAAACTCAGCACATCTGCTACCGGCTATAACCTGACATTCTCTATGATGA
>QIEW01000347.1 GCA_003230535.1 bacterium | reverse complement strand
CTGACTATAGGGGAACGTGCAAATTTATTGGAATTAGTGTCAAAAAACAAGGCGAACAGAGCAAAAATTGTCAATGCTTATATATTGGCTGAAGGCTGACGCCGGTGAAAACGGTGGAAAGTGGATTGATGAGAAAATCGCCAATGCGTTTAATGTGTCTGTATTAAAGGTTTATCGCGCCAGGCAGCGGTTAGTCGAGCAGGGATTGGAGGCCGCATTAAACCGTAAACCGGCCTCAAGATGTAAACCACGCAAGTTACCAGGGGAGGAAGAGGCATATTTAATCGCTACTTGCTGTAGTGAGCCTCCGAAAGGACATACTCGCTGGACATTGAAAATGCTGGGAGACCAGTTGGTGCGGATGAATTATGTTGAATCCATCTCTCCCGAGACGGTCAGGCAGACTTTAAAAAACCGGGTAGGGCCCGGAGCCGCGAGCAACAGATGGCGGACATTATGTTCTATATTTACAATAGATTGAAACCAGCGCCGTTATATAATTTAATCGTATAGGAATTTCCATTTCGTGACCAATTAAAACAAGTGTATAGAGCTTCTTGTGCTGTCGGGTCCTCAGACCTGACAGCCTGAACGAGCGGCGGGTTTCCTGAACCTGCCGCCACCTGAAAAGTCCGCACCGGCAGGTGCGCTAAATTTCTGTACAATAAAAAAACGAGCTTAAGCCTTGGCAAAAGAAGGAATGGTGTATTCCGGTAGCCGCAAATGCCGAATTTGTCTGCCAAATGGAGGAAGTGTTAGACGTATTATAAAAGGCCGCATGATCCAAAACGCCCCCAGGTTTGTATGGATGAGACAAGCAAGCAATTGACAGCCGGAAGAGCCGGCGGAAAATACCTGCCAAACCCGGGCGGGTGGAGCGCTATGACCAATACATAGCGGCCGGGTTATCCCATAGGGTCGGGAGCGGTAGAGGGCGCATGTCGTCATCTGGAGTCACGGACTCTGGTAAAAGACCGGATGGAAGGTTCCGGTATGCGCTGGAACCGTCAACGGAGCCGAAGCGGTGCTAAAACTCCGGGCGGCGCCGAGATAAATGGCTCTTGTTTTGACCCTGCTTTTTCCTGAGCCCTTTATTTTACCGGAATGCTTGGGGTCGATTTTAACCCGATAAGTTTCCTGATAGACATAGCAAGTATTATTACCTTCTTTTCGGCTTTATAATGGCTCCCAAAAACACAGAAGAGACTATTTTTTGATTGCCGGTGGGCTTTCTGGAATTATTGTGCCAGGCTTCTTTTATTGGCTAATCCCATGTTTTATTAAGGCAGATTAGATTGTATAACATATCATAAAAGGATATTTATTACTAATTAATCAAATATTTTTGATCTTTGTAATTACAATTATGCTGTATTTTAAACATTTGCCCTCTCATTCTTGCTATACTTAATGAATCCGGGTTCAATAAAATCATTTTGAATTTTTATTGACAATATGGTATTTTGGTGATATACCTTTAAGTGAGACTGCAAAATAAGAGAATAATTGTTTATTAACAACTTATGCCACCCAAACTTTCTTAAAGAAAGGAGGGAAAGATAGTGGTGAAAAGAGTAAATGCCGTAGTCGCCTTATGTGTAATAGGGTTATTGGCGCTAAGTACTGGTTGTACTAAACCACCGACCCAGGAAATTGCCGATGCAGAGGCGGCGCTTTCGGCAGCTAAATTAGAAGGCGCTGACGTGTTTGTACCTACAGAATATCGTAGCGCGGAAGAGATGTTGGCTAAGGCTCGAACCGAAATGGAAAAAAAGGAAAATGCTCTGGCCCGTGATGCCGCGCTCCAAGCTAAGAGCATGGCTGAAATGGCAAAGCTAGCGGCGATAACCGTTAAATCTCAACGTAGATCTGAAGCCGGTCGGATGATCCAGGAGCTGAAGACCACCCTCTCCGAAGCAGAAGGAACGGGGGCTAAGCGTTTCTATCCGGCTGACTATGACCGGCTGTCCCGCACTTTGAAAGAGGTCGAACAGGATTTTAGCGCCGAGAGGTATGATGATGTAATCTCAAAAACTCAGGCTGCTCTGGTCAAGGCAAACAATTTGGTCTGCTCTGCACGTTTGGCTAAACTGGAGGAGGAGAGGCGCAAAGCAGAAGAGGAACTCCGGGAAGCTAGGCGCAAGGCGGACGAGGAAGCACGCAGGCGGCAGGAAGCAGAAGAGGCAAGACGCCGGGCCGAAGAAGAGCTCAGGCGCTGCCGGGAAATGAAAGTTTCCCAGGTGGATAGCCATACGGTAAAAAGAGGGGAGTGCCTCTGGGTTATCTCTGATAAAAAAAGTGTCTATGACAATCCTTTCCAGTGGCCATTGATTTATAAAGCAAATCGTTCGCAGATTAGAGACCCGGATTTAATTTTTCCCAGGCAAAAATTTAAGGTGCCTCAAGATTTCTCCAATGGAGAAAAGCAGGATGCTGTCCAACTGGCAAAAACACGTGGTCCGTGGTCCTTATATGACGGGAAATAAGCCGGGAACCGGGTAGGAAAATTTGATTTTAAGAAAAACTCTTAGCAGCAGCTAAGAGTTTTTCTTTTTTTAGGGGCTCTATGCAAAATAGATATCAAAGTGGTAGAATATAGATGTCCCGAATAATTCGGGATCACAAATACGCTCCCGCTGGTCGCTTCCATAGCGGGAGTTTTCGGTGATTTGTATGAAATTTTTGTTTTTTGACCGTTATTTTGTAAGCAACTGTATTTAAATAGCATCATCAATGTTTACCGTGGATTTATGAATAATCCGGGATGTATACTCTGCTGGGGTTGCTAATACCAATTTGCAAATGACCCCCCCGCAGTAAGTTTACGAGGAATTAGATCCGGATGTCTTCTGTAGTAACTTCAAAAGGAGAAGAAGTTACTGTAAGGTTTGTTGAATCCGCAAAAAACAGTTGACCTGTTACACAAAAAATGCCGGCGGATGCTATCCGTTGGCAACAGGTGGAATTATATTTGATGAACTCGTAAAAAGGCTGAAAACACACATTCTTGTCATTCCCGTGCAAACGGGAATCCAGTATCTTCAGATAGTTAGAATCAGGATGGATTCCCGCTTCCGCGGGAATGACGACTTTTTACGAGACCATCGTAAATAAAATCATATCTATTCGGAGTGTGCGCCGCATCCTATAAGCAATTTCCTTTTCAGGCCATGTATGAGGTTGGCCCGTATTCCCAAACATATTATGAGAGCATGGTTTAGGTTCAAGAAATCCAAAACTAAACGCCCCCTCCCTGAGGTTACTTCGCCTTTTTGGTCAAGCAAGTTTTGGCCTTCATTCCGTCCCTGGCTGTTAGGGACTAGCATAATATTAGGGATTGCATTCCTGCTTGTTCCTTCCCTTTATATTCCCACAGTCTCCCTCCATGTCGGCGATATTTCTCCTAATGATATAAAAGCCCCGTTTGATTTTGTTTTGGAGGATACCTCCACCACCCTCCAACGTCAGAAGGCTGAGGCCCAAAAAGTTTTAGCCGTATATGACTTCGATCCGATAGGCACCACGAGTATTCAGCGGCTAAACAAATTTTTTAAAGAGAAAAAAATGTTCTATAAATCCTCTTCAGCAATTCCAGCCTCCGGAGATTTACCAGGACAAAAGACTCCTGTGGAATATTGGCAGCTCAAACCAAAGGAACGCTGGTCGGCCTTTCTTCAGAAAACCCATTTTTCCCTCTCTTTCGACACTTTTTCTATCTTAGAGGAATCCTTGTTTGATCCTATATTAGCTCAGGCCGCTCAGAAGCTGGTGGAGAAAGCTCTCGCGCAAGGAGTGGTCAGCAGCAGAGAATTACTGTTGCTCGAGAAAGGAAAAGGGATCATGAAACGAGACCTAAAAACCAGGGGGGAAAAAGTAATCCGTGAAATAGATAAGATATTAGACATAAATCAAGCCAAAGTTTATATCCAAAGGATAACCCCCGGCATGTTTCAGGCGGATCCGCTCTCACAACAGGCAGCGGTTGAGCTGGCTCAAATAGCGCTCCATCCCAACCTGTTCTTTAACAAACGTGAAACAGAAGAGCGGAGGAATCAAGCGCGCCAGCGGATAAAACCGGTCTTTTTCCAGATCAAAGAAGGAGAAATGATTATTCGGGAGGGTGAAAAAACGCAGGCAGAACACTTGGCCAAACTTAAAGAGTTGGCTGCTCTCCGCCAGGGGGAGAGCGCGATCTATTTTGTTTTGGGAATTGTTCTTTTCAGCGCGTTGGTAATTTCCCTGATGCTGAAAGGGCTAGACCGGCTCCATCTGCCTATAAAATCCAAAGAACTTCTTATATTGTCACTGCTTCTGTTGGTTGGCCTGGGAATTAATCGCCTGTGGGGGGGTATGGCTTCGTCCCTATATCCGACTTCAGAAGAAGCCATCTCTCAAGGTTTTTACTATGCCATTCCCTTTGCCGCCGGGCCGATGTTAGTCACCATACTTTTAGGGGTGCCTTCCGGCTTGGCATTTGCTCTGACTAACAGTATTCTTACCGGACTACAATTCCAACTTGATTTCAATCTATTTTTGTTATGCAGCTTAGGCAGTTTTGGAGCGGTATTAGGCACCATTAATTTTCAACATCGAAACGCAATTTTCCACTTGGGATCATTGGTTTGCGGCATCAATTTAACCACGATTATAGCCCTTAATTTAGTCCAAGGGAAAAGCCTGTCCTTGGAAATAGCTTATCAGACCTTAGCGGGTGTCTCCGGAGGCATGGTGGCTGCGGTTTTGACCCTGGGAGCCCTGCCGTTACTTGAATCCCTGTTTGAAGTAACCACCAACTTTAAGCTGTTGGAGCTTTCCAACCTAAATCAGCCCTTATTGGCAAAATTGTCTTTAGAAGCTCCCGGCACCTACCACCACAGTATAATCGTCGGCAGTCTCTGTGAAAGCGCCGCCGAGGTCATCGGGGCTAACCCTCTTCTTGCTCGAGTAAGCGCCTATTACCATGATATCGGCAAGATCGCCAAACCGGGATACTTCATTGAAAACCAGTCTGAGTCGGAGGGTAAGCACCAGAACTTAAACCCAAGCATGAGCAGCTTAGTGGTGCTTTCTCATGCGAAAGAGGGGATAGAGCTGGCGCGAAAATTTCACCTCCCTCCTATTATTATAGACGCCATTCAGCAGCATCATGGAACGCGGCTGGTCAGGTTCTTCTATCATAAGGCCAAAGAACAGGAAGAGGTCCAGTTTGTCCCCGAAGAGCCCTACCGCTATTCAGGTCCTAAGCCGCAAACGAAAGAGATCGGTATTCTTATGCTGGCGGATGCGGTGGAGGCCGCCTCTCGGAGCCTGGGAGAGTTCTCACCCGGACGAATTCAGGCGATGGTCAAAAAGATTATTAATGATATCTGTAATGAAGAACAGTTGGGGCAATGCGACCTAACCTTTAGGAACTTAACCCAGATTGTCGAGAGTTTTAGCCGGAGCTTAGGCGCCATCTATCATCTTCGTGTTGAATATCCTGAAAATCAGCAAGAGCAGAATAATAAGACCGATATATGGAAATACAGGTCCAAAATCGCCAAAGAAAGTACTCCATAGATACAGGCAGCCTCCGAAACTGGTTGGCGACTTTGCTCTCCCATTTAAAATTGGAGGAGGTGGAGGTTAGTCTGGTGTTAGTCAGCAATCCCAAAATAAAACAATTAAATCACACTTACCGGAAAGAAAATTATCCTACCGATGTATTGGCTTTTCCGCTATGGGAAGGGGAAATTGTATTTACCCCCGGCCCTCCCATCCTTCTGGGTGATATTGTAATCTCTGTGGAAAAAGCAGCCCGACAGGCACAGGAGCACCGCCATAGCCTGGAGACAGAGATGGCCGTTTTAGTTGTTCATGGATTGCTACATCTACTGGGATATGACCATATTAATGATGCTGAGGCATCCCAAATGCAGCGCAAGGAGCGGGAGCTGTTAACAGTAATCGCCGCCTCTAAATCTGGGTTTATAATGCCTGTCATTCCTGGTTTGACCAGGATATCAGACCGATAAAAAACCTCTGGATTCCTGCTTTGTCTTTCTAAAACCGCAGTCAGGTCTGAGGACCTGACTGCACAAAAAAATTATATTGAGTTTATGCACAGTTAGGAGAAATCATGTCTGATCAATTAAACAGTCCTCTCAAAGCCTATAAAAATCAGGACTTCCTCAATGGCGCCGATGCCAGATCAATCAGGATCTTATGTGAATATTTAGAACCAATGAGAAGGTTTTTCCAGAGTGGGATAAGGGATACCATTGTATTTTTTGGTTCTTCGCGCGCCCCGTCCAGGAAACAATTGGAAATGATGCTAAATCAAGAGAACATCTCGAAATCCAAACGAGAGGTGTTGTCCAAGCTATGCAAATATAGAGAAGACGCCGTAGAATTATCCCGCCGGCTAACTAAATGGTCGCTGGCTCTTGATCATAATCGCCGGTTTGTGATTTGCTCAGGCGGCGGGCCGGGTATCATGGAGGCCGCCAATGAAGGGGCGGCGCTGGCCGGAGGAAAATCTATCGGACTTAATGTCAGCCTGCCTTCAGAACAGGCGGCAAATTCGCATATCACCGAGGGATTAAACTTTGAGTTTCATTATTTCTTTATGCGCAAGTTCTGGTTTGCCTATCTGGCCAAAGCTTTGATTATCTTCCCCGGAGGGTTTGGCACTCTGGACGAACTATTTGAAATATTGACTTTGTCTCAGACCCGGAAACTACAAAAAGACACTGCCATAATAATCTATGGTACTGAGTATTGGAATCAAATAATCGATTTTAAAAGGTTGCTGGAGTGGGGAACTATCAGAGAAGAGGATTTGGATTTGTTTCGTTTCAGCGATAACCCGGACGAGGCATTTCAACACGTAACCAAGTATCTGGAAAAGCATTATTTGATGAACAACAAGCAGTCAAATCAAATAATCAGCAGAAACCTGAAACCTCCCCAGAGCTGCCCTTAATAACTCATGTTACGGCAAACTAAAATACTGACCAAGGCTCGGTGATTTTAACCGCAGAGAACGCAGAGGTCACAGAGATTTAATAATTTTAGAATTCACTGAAAAAGCAATTGTTTTTCCCTCTGTGCTCTTTGTGTCCTCTGTGGTTAATTATTCCGGGTTTTTTGGTAGATCGCTAATCCTTGCGTAAGGTGAGTTACTAAATGTTATCGCCCTTGCTTAAACAGGCTTTATATCTACTATTTAACTAATTATATTTGATCTTTCGGTTTGTCTCAAGCCGAAAGTGTCAAGAGAAACAGACATCTATATAATATCTATATGTTTTATGGCAACTTAGCATGAGCACAATCGTAATGGATACGGTAGCTATAATTCCGGCCGCAGGCTATGGCAGGCGAATGGAAAACCCCCGTCCGAAACCTTATCTTAACTTAGGTGGTCGGCCGGTATTAGCTTGGACACTTCAAGCATTTGAAGAGCATCCCGAGGTTGATAGGGTCTACCTCGCGGTGGCCCGGGAATGGGTGGATTATGCTCAGAATAGCATTGTCCGGGCTGATAACTTCCGTAAGGTTGCTCGGGTGATTGCAGGGGGTAAGCAGCGACAGGATTCGGTATATTGTGCTTTGAAGGAGTTACCCTCAACTAGCGGAATTGTGATCATACATGACGGGGCGAGGCCGTTTTTACCCTCCGCTGTATTGAGCCGGGCCATAGAGATAGCAAAAAGCGGGACTGGGGCTTGCGCAGCCCGGCCTCTTACTGATACCATAAAGAGGATATCGGATTTAGGATTGATAGAAAAAACACTGCCGAGGGAGAGGTTCTGGGCGGCTCAAACTCCCCAGGTATTCCCCTACCGGTTCCTCTGGGAGGCTTATCGACAAGCGGGAAATGATGGTTTTCTAGGAACGGACGATGCCTCGCTGGTAGAGCGCCTGGGATATCCGGTGAAGGTTATTCCCGGTTCTCCGTATAATATTAAGATTACTACAGCGGATGATTTGCGCCTGGCAGAGCTTATTCTTAAATATGGACTATGGAATTTATGAGACTTATAACCCTATTTTATTTGGAGGCCGTAAAATTATAAGATGATAAAAAAGGATTACTATCAAGTCTTAGAGGTGGGGCGGAACGCTTCGGGGGATGAGGTCAAGAAAGCCTACCGGAGGCTGGCCCTAAAATATCATCCGGACCGAAATCCCGGAAGTAAAGAAGCGGAAGAGAAATTCAAAGAAGCGTCTGAGGCATATGAGGTGTTGCGGGATGCGGAGAGACGCCGGGTTTATGATCAATTTGGTCATGACGGCTTACAAGGGCGCGGTTTTCACGGCTTTACCGGGGCTGAGGATATATTCACCACTTTTTCTGATCTCTTCGGAGATATTTTCGGGGGAGGATTTGGCGGGGGAGGCCGGGGGGCGAACCTACGCTATGACCTGGAAATAAAGCTGAAGGATGTTGTCTTAGGCAAGAAGGTGGACATTGACATAAAGAAACATGACCTCTGTCCGGTTTGTCATGGTACCCGCGCTAAACCGGGCGCTTCTCCGATCCCCTGTGTCGCCTGCGGGGGAACAGGACAGGCAGTTCACAACCACGGCTTTCTTAGCCTAAGCACCCCTTGCTCTAGGTGTAATGGCGAGGGTCGGATTATTACTGAATTTTGCGGGAATTGCCGGGGTACCGGACGCGTTATTCGGGATAAAAAACTGACCGTTCCCATTCCTCCCGGAGTGGAGGATGGTATGCAGCTCAGGATCAGAGGAGAAGGGGAAGCGGGGGAGCGAAGGAGGCCGCCCGGGGACTTATATGTGATCATTCATATAGAGGAGCAGAGCATCTTTGCCAGACGAGGCAGGGATTTGCTGTGTCAAGCGCCGATTAGTTTTGCTCAGGCGGCGCTGGGAGCCCAGATACAAGTTCCCACCCTGGAAGGCGAGACAACTTTGGAGATCCCCTCAGGCACCCCTACCGGCAAGGTGTTTGCGCTCCACAGAGAAGGGCTCCCGGAGCTGCATGGAAGAAGCAGGGGGAGTATCCTGGTCCGGGTGGAAGTTCAGGTGCCCGCCAAGCTTACCAGTGAGGAAGAGCAGCTGATCCGCGAGTTTGCCAAGTTACGCCAGGAGGACGTCGCCCCGGAAAAGAAAGGTTTTTTTGACCGGCTGCTACATAAAGTGTGAACCGGAAATCTACCATCCTGATTTTAACTATCTGAAAATACTGGATTATAGTTTGCACGGGAATGACAAGAATGTGTGTTTTCTGACTTTTTACGAGTTCATCATAATTAGTTTAGTTTATCTTTGACGGCAACTTGGTATCAGCAGTAAATCCAATCCTTCCCTTCCCTTTTGCAATCTCTGCGTGAACGGTTACAAAACAATTTCTATCGCAAGTATTATCATCCAACCGGCAACCAACAACTTATCCCAGGTTTGCCATAGCCCGGGGTTTGGCTTATGGCGTATCTGCCATAAAAAGGTTCTCATGGATTGGTGGGCATAGGTCCTGAATGAACTTGCACTCAGAGAATATTCATTGATAAATCAGTGTATTAGGTAGCTTTCGTTTGGCAACTGGCATATTTTTTGCTCTAACAAAAGAATGAGGGTGATATTTCACTGGCAAATGGAAAGCCTGCATTATGCTTAGGAAAAAGCGAGCAATATATGGCGGAGGGTCCTTTTTATACTAAGCCGCTTTTTTGGGTCAGAGTGGGAGCAGTGATTACTCTTATAATTTTGGCTTTGATAATAAAGTATACGGTGTGGAGCGGGTTCATTTAGATAGCTTATATGTAAGGGGAGTGGGCTCCCATCCCGTAAGATATAAACGGGTAGCTAAATTGTCACTTAGCCCGGATTATTCATAAATACACGGTAAACATTGGTGATGCTATATGAATACAGCTACTTGCAAAATAACGGTCAACAAACAAAATGGCTCATACAAATCACCGAAATCTCCCGCTATGGGAGCGACCAGCGGGAGCGTGTTATAAGTCCCGAATTATTCGGGTTAGTAATGTTGTCAGCGAGGTAATTTTAAACATTAAGGAGGAATAAAAATGGCACAGAGTAAAGCAACAGCCCATGAACATGCAGTCCACAAGGCTAAATCGTCCTTGATTATGGTGAGAATCGGAGTGGGAATTACTATTTTACTACTGGGATTAATTGTATATTTCGCAATGTGACAGCAGTGACTGATGCCGCGGGATAATCCCAAAAACATTAAGAACGCCGCCGGTCAAAGATCAGAGGCTCGAAAGGCAGCGCTTATATAAACCGGAAGGTAGAGGTAAGCATTCTTTCTCAATCCCCCGTAAAAGCGGCAGGAAGATCCCCCCTGGGAAGGAAAGTAATCCTCTACCCTACCTTCCGGTTTAAGGTGTAAGGATGGTCTATCGGAATAGGGGCGGCGGCGGGCTAAAGGGCCAGCATTTGTTCGATGGCTTTTTTAGCAGGCAGGCGGATATCTTCCGGCACGGTTATCCGATATTTCATCTCCTCCAGTGCAACGGCAACCTTCTCCAGAGTGGTGAGCTTCATGTTAGGGCAGATCAGCTTGTTGGTAGCCAGGTATATCTTTTTATGGGGGTAGTTTTTCTGTAAGCGGTGAATACTCAGTTCCCACGATGATTTCAGAGGCCGGGGTATTTTCTACATATTTTACTATTCCGCCGGTAGAGAGGGCCTCATCAGCCAACCTAATCACATCCAAGCGGCACTCCGGATGCACCACAACTTTGGCTTGCGGATGTTCAGTTTTTGCTCTTAAAATGTCTTCTGGAAGTACCCGGTGGTGGGTAGGACAATATCCCGGCCAAAACATCATATTAGCCTCAACCTGGGAAGCTATATAACGCCCCAGGTGTTCATCGGGCACAAAGAGCACTTCTTTTGCATTCTTGACGAAATCAACCACAGCGATAGCATTAGAAGAAGTACAGCAGATGTCCGAGACAGCTTTTACCGCCGCCGAGCTGTTTACATAGCAGACCACAACTGCTTGGGGGTGTTCCTGTCTGGCCTTGTACAAATCCTCGGCGCTAATCATGTCCGCCATCGGGCAGCCGGCATTGAGATCAGGAAGCAGAACTGTCTTCTCCGGGGAAATGATAGCGGCGGTTT
>QIEW01000307.1 GCA_003230535.1 bacterium | reverse complement strand
GTCCTATCCTATAAAAATTTAGCGCACCTATAGGTGCGGACTTTCAGTGGTGTCAGGTGTTACCACCTGACAGCGCTCATGCCTTTTAGCAGGTGTCAGGCGGTAACTCCTGACAGCACAATAACAATAAACCCAAAATTCCTATATGTTTAAAATATGATAAGGTATTGATACATCTTAGAGCCTCTTGCAAAACCAGCTTAGATTGTCATTCCCGTGAAAATGGGAATCCATAAGCTGCTGATTTTACACAATCTGGATTCCCGATAAAAACACTCGGGAATGACATTTTCAGACTTTTGCAAGTACCTCTTTAGAATAACAGATTACTAACCACATACGCAACTAATATTGTTCTTCATGATCGGCTCTTCTGATCACCCAAGAGCGGAGGCGCACCCCGAAGGGTGCGCCTCCCAACTTCCTTCTGACCTTTAACTTACCGCTTTACTGACAATCACGACAGATCGGCATAGGTTTATCATGCCAGGGACCTGGACACTCAAAACCTACAACCCTCCAATAAGTAGACTGAGGAACAAACTCCAAGCACACACCAATCATCCCTCCAGTGTTCTGTTCCTTCAGCAGCGCTAGGTTGATCTGTGACCCAAAGGCTCTGACGTCCAAGATAGGTATAGTAACAGGCGGAACCAGCGGTTCACAGTTAAGGGTATCAATCACAACGGCCGCAAGCGATACATAGCCATCTTCTGGAACATCATCACTATTACTACCGGTCATTAATACAGCCGAAACCGTAGCTGTGCCGCTTATTGTAATCTTAGCGTCAGCGGTAACAGGGCTGAGAGCCAGGATAAAGGCAGCACACAAGGTTTTTTTCACCTCCTTTCTATTATAAATTGGAATTCGCCCTCTTCTCAAAAGCAATCACGCTTAACGAAACAACTCTCTTTTGAGAATGGACTGCTTCCCCTCCTTATTCAGGAGGAAATTGTACTTTATTAGTTCAATTTCTCGGTGTATCAACTTGATTTTTTCACTGATATTTCAACCTATCTCCAGGCCGAAACATACTTAAACAAACGACGACTACCTTGACATTTTATGTGCTGTCGGGTTCTCAAACCCGACAGCCTGAATGAGTGGCAGGTTTGAGAACCTGCCACCACCTACAACTTAAGCAAACAATGGTTGCCTTGACATTTCCTCCAGTTCCTGGTATTAAAGTAAAAGGGCTCTCAAATAATATTCAAATAATATTTCCCTACAGATCGGGGGTATTATTAAGAGGCTTGGCTAGCCAGGGGTTAGATTACCAGCCCAGCCCCGGCTAGCCTTTTTTCTTGCTTACATCAGCCTTAGCTTACGATACCAAAATAAGCTTTTATTTAATAAACCGATAAAATGGAAATTCCTATACTATTAAAAAATGGCGGCGGATACTATCCGCTAACAAATGTACAAAAAAAGCCGGATTGCTCAAAACCATTTGGCTTTTCGGCAATCCGGCCTTTCTCCAAAGAGAAACCGTGACTTTCCGTAATAGCCTTCCTAAAAAGGCTATTTGGCATTTCGAAGCCTATAGAGATAAAATTTGTATTATTAAATAATCTAATATTTAATACAATATATATATACAATAAACCTGTCAGCTTTGTCAAGAGAAAAATCATAAAAATATTACTTAATATTTTTCAAATAGATATAGAAGATTGGTAAAACCTATTAATGACAGGGACAGGCAGTCCAGGTTATATACCGCCGCACAATCCGGCCTGCCACATCAGATTTTGGCAAACGGCAAACCTTACCACCCCTCCCTTTTAATGATAGAAGGTTTATTAAACCGCAGAGGACACAGAGGTTCGCAGAGAAATGACAAATACATAAGCTCTAACCCGAATAATTCGGGATCATAAACACGCTCCCGTTGGTCGCTTCCATAGCGGGAGTTTTCGGTGATTTATATGAAAATTTTGTTTTTTGGCTGTTATTCTGTAAGTAGCTGTATTCAAATAACAGCATCAATATTTGCCTTGGATTTATGAATAATCCGGGCTAAAATCTCTTGGCCTGAAGCCTTACCTGAAGCCTTATGTGAAGCCTGAAGCCTAAAACTTAGTTTGGATTTTGACATCTGGAGTTTTCCCTCTGCGTTTCTCTGTGTCCTCTGCGGTTAATTTCCTGTATTTCCAAAAAAGTGATCGGTGGTAAGAATGGCAAACATAACCAGTTGACAACAAGCCCAAAAATTTGCTATCCTTTGTTTAGCGGTTTTATAAGCCGAGGGTCATAGATTTCTATTCCTGTTCCGCCCGCCGGCGGAACCATCCATAAAGAGGGATTTTTGCATAATAATTTCATAGAAAAAGGGTTTTGTTTTGCTAAGGGAGCGCTCCTTCAAGGACAACCCGAATTGAGTGCGGGGTCGTAGTTCAGTCGGTTAGAACGCCGGCCTGTCACGCCGGAGGTCGCGAGTTCGAGTCTCGTCGGCCCCGCCAATATATTATCGCAGTTAACAGGGAGAGCATTCAAAAACGGCTCTCCCTAAAACCAATTTGCGGCTCAAACCAAACCGGTGCTGGTCAAAGCTGTTGCTCTGACCAGCCGTTATTTATCGCTTATGGGGAGCAGCCCTAACCTATCCGGCTAAGTAATGTTTGATGGCAGCCTGGTATTAAAATAGTTCTGAATATGCCCACCTTCCGGGAGCTGCAAGTTCCTGACGCCGTCCAAGCCGAGCGCCTGGACGCCTATCTTTCCCAGAGGGAACCTTCTTTCTCTCTCTCTCGTTCACAGATAAAAAAGCTGATACTTACCCGGCAAATCCAAGTAAACTCACGCCCGGTAAAACCTAACCATAAGCTAAATCCCAACGATAAAATTCAAATAGTTATCCCCGATCCCCAACCAATTATACCATTACCCGAAAACATACCCTTGGATATTGTCTATGAGGATGAAGCCCTGATAGTGGTAAATAAATATCCGGGAATGGTGGTGCATCCTGGGGCGGGCAACCCGTCGGGAACATTGGTGAATGCCCTGCTGGCCCATTGCGGAAAACTGGCTGGCTGCGGCGCCCCTTACCGGCCAGGGATTGTCCATCGGCTGGATAAATATACTTCCGGACTAATGGTGGCGGCAAAAACTGATAAAGCTTATCCGGCCTTGGTATCCATCATTTCACGGCGGGAGCACCATCGCATTTATTGGGGATTGGCTTGCGGAGAAATTGCCCCAAATGACGGGATAATATCAGCAGCTATCGGTCGGCATCCAGTTGACAGAAAAATATTTTCTGCAATCAGCAAAAAAAAATACATTACCAAGAGTTATCAACTCGAGAGTTACCAACCCAAGAGTTACCAACTCAAGAGTTACAAACTAAAAAGTCCGCAATTTAGGGGAAAGGAAGCCAGCACTAACTTCCGGGTGTTGGAGAGATACCCAGGCCTGACCCTGGTAGAATTAAAACCCTATACCGGCCGGACGCATCAACTCCGGGTACACCTTAAATATATCGGACACCCCTTGTTCGGCGATAAAACCTATGGCGGCAAAACCAGTCTCAAGCTATATAAAGCTGGACGGACGCTGGAACTTAACCTGTCCCGCCAGGCTTTACACGCCAAAATCCTGGGATTTGTCCATCCTCTCACCGGAAAATACCTGGAGTTTGAGGCGGCTCTACCACCGGATATGCAGGATATATTGGACCAACTGCGAGAATTCACAGCCATAACGATATAATAATGGCAGCTTTGGTGGAAGGGGTGTTGGCCAAAATAGCAACATAAGCCTGGACAAAAGTAAATTTTATGGCTATCATATATGTATCCTTAGGCAGCGGCTGGTTGGGGAAACCTGCTACTATAAGCTGTTGGGGTTTTAAGATATGATAGCGTTGATGTGTTGACGTTTCGGCCTGTCCCCAAGCTGAAACCAAGAAGAAAGGCGCTGCCATTAAAAAGTGGCCAGAGAGCATAAGCATTAGAGAGATTCGGGAGCTTCTGCTACAGGACAAATTTGTTATTACCAACCATGCCCGGCATGAGATGAAAAATGACCGGGTGTTGGTAGCTGACCTAATATCAGCTTGCATCTCTGGCGAGATCATTGAAGATTATCCAACTGCATATCCCTTGCCGGCATGTTTAATACTGGGATATACTGAGGATGTGAGACCCTTGCATGTTTGCTTATCAAAACCTCCCCTGGTAAAGATTATTACGGTATATGTTCCCTCATCTGATAGGTGGGAGCCGGATTGGAAAACCCGAAAGGGGTGAGTAGCTATGGAGAATATCTGCGCTTTCTGTGGAGGACGGGTAGAGCCGAAGATCACTCGGGTTATTGAAGAGGTCGGCAGCGAGATTGATAATGAGATTATTATCATTGAGCATGTTCCCGCAGATGTGTGTAAGCAATGCGGTGAAAAGGAGTTTACCCCGGAGGTGGCGCGTCATCTGGAGCGCATCCGGACAGAGCGCCTAGGGGTGGTAGCCGAACGAACTATCCCGGTGGCAGAATATAAATAAACAGGATCACCTGGCGGCGCCTTATAAATTTACCTTAACCACCGGGGGGGTGAGTGCATGGGACAGGCCACTACTTTAAGGGAAGCCTCCCTTCCCTCAGTATCCAGGGAGAAAGGGGGTTAATTACTTGGGCAATGGATTTAAAGTGTTGATGTTGGAAATGGTCATCAGCCGAAAAAATCTGGCTGACGATTCCTTTCAGAGGCAGGGCAGTTAAATAATCGTAGAGGTGAATACCAGAGAGGAGGCTTTTGTTGAAAGCCATGTCAATCAGCTCCAAATCCAAGTCTACTACATGGAATTTAGGTGTTTTAAAACTTTCCAGGATATCCTGCCTGATATTACCAGGGAGGTTTCCTTTACGCAACAGTTCCAGAATCTCGGCAATTTGATAGAGGCTTATGCCAATGGTGAGGGTTACATCTGCTAGTTTTTCAACTAAGAAGCGGGAAGCCTTATTATGAATCTCTACAAATTCCTCCTTTTTAGGGATTATATAAGCATAATACCAAATATTGGAGTCAATGAGGATGCAATTAGTCGGCATCTATCTGGGTATCTTGTATAATGTCGTCAGAAGACCTGGCGGGAAGGGGAGCCGAGAGATGGTCAATTATCCTCTTAACCATAGGGGGGATTTCCTTTATCTCAGCAGGAACAAAGGTGATTTTAACTAGTTGATGCTCCTTTAATTTTAAGCTTGCAATGGGCCTTAAGATACCATTTTCATAGATAGCTTCTATGGTTTTTGGCATGAAAAAGCACCCCCCTTACTGTTTGAGGCTACAACATAAGGTTACAACAGGGAAAAGCCTTTGTCAAATACTAAATAGGGTGGTGGAATCAGGACTAATAAGGCCACCATGCAAGCGAAGCAATCTTTTATACTACTTGAGATTGCTCCTTTTGTGGTGGAGAGGTAAAGGGTGACCGGGTTGAGTTAGACTATCGGTATAAAGGAAGGCTGTATGTGTTTCAGGATGTACCGGCGGGGGTTTGTCAGCAATGCGAGGAGAGGTATCTCACCGCCCGGGTAGCCAAGGAGATTGAGCGCCGGATTGAGACCCGGGATGGCTGGGATAAGACCTTAACCATCCCGGTAGCGGTTTTCTCTAAAGGTACCGCCAGTTAAAGGTTTGGGGAAGTACGAATTCCAACAGGAGAAAAGTGGGAAGTACAAGAACCTCAAGGGTAAACAGGGCAACAGGGTGGTATCATATAAACTTACATTTACCACCGAGGGGTAAGTACTTTGGCATATTTGACGCTTCAGTAGAAAGCTTTGATTTTTTCTTATTTTAGTAGGAGACATCATACATCAAAAGGAGGTAAACGAAGATGTTTAAAAAATTATCCATTGTTGTTTTCACAGTCGTATTTTTATCAATTTCAAATGCAATGAATATCTTTGCGCGGGATATTATTAGGAATGTAATGTCTGTGGATCGAAATGAAGAGGGGAAATTGAAAATTGTGGCCAAAAATGTTGATATTGTTAAATTATTGCAAGAAATAGCAAGCCAAGCTGGTTTAGAGTTGATTTTAGAGCCAGAAATTGATGTTAGAGTTTCTTTTGACAGCAGGGATAATTATATTCCAGCAGTAAAAATCTTGCGGGTTCTGGTTTTAAGAAATGGACTTGGTTGTAAGAAATTAGATGATAATAGTTTTGATATTTTTGTGTTAGATAAAAGGTCCGATGATGAAATTGCAGCTAGTTATAAAGTTCCTCTCTCTTGGGTTGTGGTAGGTCTAAATAAATCAAGCAATAGGGAAGATTTTGTCAGTACAGTAGTAAATAATGGTCACGTCTTTGCCTTCGGTCATTATATAAGCCCACCATACGAGATTATTTCTACTGAAAATACAATTACCATTAACGACATTCAATATTTTCCTAGGTTAGAAATGAAAACAAGGAGTATTCCTATAAAAGTAACTCCTAAAATCGAACAAAAACACTCCATTTTTACTTTTACTAGAACAAAATACGATGAGTTGATTAGCGCAAAAAGTAAAGCTGAAGCTGAAAAAGGAGTTGCTGAGTTTATTCAAACGCATTCACTAGTTAAAGAGGTGAATTGGATAACTGATAAAAATATAGAGGTAATTTTCATTGACGGGGATAAATTTAACGTTTCCTTGATACCTTTTAAAGGAAGGTATGTAAAAGATTATAAACCCGTTGAAAACATGGCATTTAAAATGGCAGAAAAACTAACTGATTATCTTCAACAAAATCGGACAATAGCTTTTGGTTCAGGTTATAGAGCAATTTTGCCACATCATGAAGGTATTAATAGGTATGCACAGGTTGAAGAAGTGATAAAGGCAATGATTCCCAAATCTGAGAAGCTTTTGTTACTTGAGGAATTAATGGGTAATCCTCTTGTAGCAAAAGATATTCTTTATAATTTTGGGTCTAATTAAACTTAAAAACCTTCAGCAGGGGAGATCTAATGATGAAGATAAAACATGTTGTAACAAGCTCATTAATAGTTCAAATATTATTTATAACCGTCATTGCAACAAATTACACTTTTGCAGCAAACCAAACGCCAGGGGCAGAGACTCAGGGTTGGTTCCGTCCTTTTACCTGGGACGGAGTTATTTTCGATCCACAATATGGTGAAGATACTTTAGAGCAGATTGTGCAGGATCAGCAGGATTATGGAATAATTGTAGACTATACTAATGGTACATTGGATACAACACCAACCGCTACATTATCAGATTTTCTTTCATATGTTAGTGCTAATACTTATGGAATTATGCACTTAGCAACACATGGTACACTTCATGATGCTGCTCATACGGTTTTAACATGTAATGTTGCCACAAAAGACCATCCATGTATGTTACTAGAATCTTATGAACACACTGCAGCAGGGCTTGCGGCTAGAGATACAGCCTTTAATAACTATATTATTGCTGGGTATACAAATGCCGAAATAGAAAAGGCAGACTGGCCGGATTTTTATGCGATTTCTGTTAAACCAGCATTTTTTACAAATTATCTTATAACCCCTGATGCTATTATGCTTGGAGCATTCTGTCGCTCTTCGGAATTTTCAAGTTTTGTGGTTGGTGCTGTAGAAGCCCGTGATTATTTAGGTTACGAAAATATCGCAGATATTGATTCCACAACAATTGGAGATGATTACGATTATCTTTTTAGGCGAATGAATGGTGAGTCTGGCATTACTAATCGACCATTAAGTAGTGCTTTTAATAACATAAATAATAATGGAACTCCAACAGCTTCTGGCTGTGCTGGAAATCCGTGGGTGGATATGGAACGCTTTGGTGCTGGAAATACAACACTTTCGCCAACAATCCTAACTTGGGGAACAACAGGTAGTTATTGTAATCCCCAACCAGGAGACATTATAAATTTTAGTTTTGATACTACTTGCCAACAAAGCGGTACTCCAGATATTTTGAGCAATAAAAGTGTAAATATTACTTTTAGTAGTGTTTGGTGGTTAAATGATGTTACTCTTAAAGGAACAATTGCCACTGTGGGTGCTAGTCCCAAAATAATTGTTGATTGGACTAAAACTTGGAGCAAAGAGAACACCGCTCAGTTAGATGGGAATACAAATCCAGCTGGAGTTAATGCCAAGGGTCCGGTCGACGATGATTATGAATGTGACTTATGTACCCTGGTTTATCTTTCCTCCTTCACCGCCGACGGCTATCCTGAAGGGGTGCTCTTGGAGTGGACAACCGAGTCGGAGGTGGATAACGAAGGATTTAACCTGTGGCGGTCGGAGACTGAGGACGGGGAGTATGTACAGATTAATGATACGATGATCCCGGCGGAAGGGGATGGCACTACCCCTCATACTTATACTTATCTGGATGAGGATGTAGAGACGGGAGCCGGCTACTACTATAAGCTGGAGGACATTGATACGCACGGCTTATCTACCTTCCATGGGCCGATTGCGGCAGAGTGGGTGTGCCTGACACTGCTTGAGCCGGAGGATGGAGCCGTCCTGCCGCTAAAACCGCGGCCTGCTTTCTCCTGGGATAACGGTATCTGCACCCCTGCCGAAATTGAGTTCTCCCATAACCCGGAGTTTACTAACAGCGTATCTTCAGGGCTCGAAGCAGACCAGAGCAGTTGGAGGCCGACCCGCAGGCAGTGGTGGAAGTTTATCCGTCGTCTGGCTAAGAAGGGCAGCAGAACACTATACTGGCGACTGCAAGGCCACGACCATAACGGTGAGCCGGTGGTAACCGATGCCTATTCATTCAGACTGCGACCGCATAGCCAGGCTGACCTCAGCCAGGAGGATAACCCCGCAAGCCTTATGACTGCCATAGGCAACTTCCTGGTCGCCTGGCTGCCTTTTTAAGGGCTTGGAAATATCCAATATGCCGTTTTAGGATGAAAAGTAATGTTTTTTCTGTGGTGTCAGATTCAGAAAATCTGACACCTCCTAACCCGCCAGTCAGGTCCTCAGGACCTGACTGCACAAGGCTACGGTCAACAAAGCTACGGTCAAAGAGCAGAATTTTTATACAACTCACCGAAAACTCCCGCGATGGAAGCGACCAGCTCCGAGCGTGTTTATGATTTCGAATTATTCGGGTTGTGAAAGAGGAGGAAATATAGGTGAGAAACAGAGTATTTTTAGCGTTAATAATATTATCATTGTGCGCTGGCGCGGCGCGGGCTGAAGACCACAGCTTACAGGTGGTAAGCTCCGAGCCGGGGCGACTGGTGGTGGAGCTTATCCCGCCTCAACCCAGTCCCACCCAGGTATCTCATAACCACATCAACTACCAGCGTCTTCGCCTGCCAGGGTATGGCTCCACCCGTAAACCGGGCTCTCCTGAGCTGCCCTTCAAAGGAGCCTTAATCGGAGTATCCCAGCCGGAGAAGGTAGCGGTAAAGGTGCTGGAGGCCGAATACGAAGACTTATCCGGCTACCTATTGTACCCCGCTCCCCGGCCGGTACCCGCAGATGATAACGGCGCGCCTTATCTGTCGGAGGAGTTTTGCCTGGATCAGGAAGCTTACGCCACAGACGTTTTCTATCCTGAGCAAGCGGTTAAGATAAGCCAGAGAGGCTATATGCGGGATCAGGCGGTGGTTAAGCTGGATGTTTATCCGGCGCAGTATAACCCTAAACAAGGGCTGCTGCGCTACTACAAAAGGATGATCGTCGAGTTGACGTGGCCTACCCCAGCAGGCGACTACCGTTCCGCTCAAACAAGTCCCCTATCGGCGCCCTATGAGCAGCTGCTTCAGCAGACTATCCTAAATTATGATCAACTTGATCACACACCGAGAGGCCGCCTGAAAACCGCTCGAAAAATCTCTCCCAACATTCAAGCTACCCAACCGGCTTTCAAGCTGGCAGTGGAGAAATCGGGCCTGTATCGGCTTACCGGGACGGACTTACAGGCCGCCGGGATGAATATTGCCGCCGTAGATCCTCTTACGCTAAAGGTTGCCAACCAGGGCCGGGAACTGGCCGTCTATGTCGAGGGGGAGGGGGACGGCATCCTGGACCCGACTGATTATCTTGAATTTTATGGTGAAGCCATAAATACCAAATATACGAATACCAACATCTATTGGCTGACCTCCGGAGGCTTACCGGGGCGGCGGATGGCTGCCCTGGACGGTCAAGCGGGCGTTCCGGCTCCCGTGCCGGCCGAGTTTCAAACCGCCCTCCATCTGGAGGAGGATCATACCTACTGGGGAGAGCTGCCCGGCGGGGAAGGCAAAGACTTGTGGTTCTGGACGCGCCTGGTATATCCCCCTGACGGCAAGTATGATAATTCCATCACCACCAGCTTTAATGTGCCAAATGTGTCATCAAACGGCAACTGTACCATTACTGTGCTGCTGCAAGGGCGCACAAATGACTTTGGCGCCAACCCTGATCACCGCACCAGAGTCAAGCTCAACGGCAATGTAATTGATGATCAATGGTGGGACGGTCAGATAGAGTACACTCACCAGGCAGTTGTCCCTCAAACTTCTCTGCTGGATGGGATGAATACCATAACCGTAGAATCACTGAATACCGGCGCTTCTGTGAATTCCCTCTACCTCAACTGGATTGGGCTTGAGTATGGGGATACTTACACGGCGGACAATAATGCGCTGGAGTTTTCCGGGCAGACCGATGGGCGCTATCAGTATGAGATAGATGGTTTTAGCTCCGCTGACATTGATCTTTTCGAGATTACCGATCCCATATCCGTGCAGCGTATCATAAATTACGATGTGGAGCCGGCGGCGAGCTATAAGGCTGTGTTTCAGCAGGATGAGGGAGCCGCTGTGCGCTGGTATCTGGGATTGACTGAAGCTCAGCGCCTCTTCCCGGCCGGCATTATCCAGGATGAGCCCTCCAGCCTGGCCTCACCTGCCAATGGGGCCGACTATATTATTATTACCTATGACAGTTTTTACAGTGCAGTGCAGCCGTTGGCTAATTATCGGGCCGCTCAGGGACTGCGGGTAATCACCGCCAAAATGACCGATGTGTACGATGAGTTCAGCTACGGTCTCTCCACCCCGGAGGCTATCCAGAATTTCCTAAGCTACGCTTATGATAATTGGGAGGGACCGTCCCCTGCTTATGTAGTTTTGATAGGTGATGCTACCATGGATTACAAGGACAACTATGGATTCGGCGGTACAAACTATGTTCCGGCCTATTTTATGGCTACCGGAGGGGTGTTGGAGGCGCCCAGCGATAATTGGTATGTCTGTGTCAGTGGGACTGACTTTCTGCCGGATATGTTTATTGGCCGTATCAGTGTGCGCTCAGCCGCTGAGGTTACCAATGTAGTCAATAAGATAATCGGCTATGAACAGACCCCGCCAACAGACGGCTGGAATAAGAATATACTGTTAATCGCCGATGATGATGACCCGGCTTTTGAGGCGATCTGCGATAACATCATGGGTATCCCCCCTGTGCCTCCTTACCTGCTCCATAAGGTTTATATTCGCCTGGGCGGGAACACCTCCAACATCAGTAACCGGATAAATAACGGCGCCCTCATGACCGCCTATGCCGGACATGGCAACCAGACCTTGTGGGGTGTGGAGAGAATATTTGACCTGGCGGATATAGCCGCCTTGTCCAACTCCGACCGGCTGACCTGGGTGAGCAGTTTTACCTGCCTGGACGGTTACTTCACCTTCCCCGCCACAGATTTGTTTTATCCGGAGATGAAATACTGTATGGCGGAGAAGTTTGTGCAGGCAAGCAACAAAGGGGCGGTGGCGAGTTTCTCACCTACTGCTTATGGTTTCCCCTCCGAGCATAAATGGCTGGGAGAATCCCTGTACCGTACAGTTTTTGAAGATAATAACAATATCATAGGACCGGCCTGCACCATCGCCAAAATCAAAGGCTATAGTGACTATGGTATCTCCGGAGACAACGTAAAAACCTATATGTTATTCGGCGATCCGGCTAC
>QIEW01000177.1 GCA_003230535.1 bacterium | reverse complement strand
GCCCTGGCCTACCCTATACGGGTAGTGTTGGGGCCACTGCCCCAACATATAGTATGGCTAACTTCTTTAAAATGACTTTTGCAAAAGGCTCGCTCTAATACACCATTTTGTAAATAACTGGGTTTATAAAGTCTGTCATTCCTGGCTTGACCAGGAATCCAGACCGACAAAAAACCAGGTAGAACCTGGAGCCATTACTGGATTCCTGCTTTCGCAGGAATGACAAAATAATGCAGGATAAACCTAATGACTTACGAAACGGTACACTAGTGTCGTGTCAACTCTAATGTGTCGTAAATTCATTGGTTGTTTTATCCCCCCCTCATCCTAACCTTCTCCCCCCAGGGGAGAAGGGACTATTCCTGCTTCCTCTCCCCTGGGGGGAGAGGACCGAGGTGAGGGGGGAATAAAAATCATATCAGTCAATTTTCGGTTGACACGACTCTAGCTGCTAATCTCTTGATTTTTCGGCTATACTGAGTTTTATTTTTCTGATCGGTATATAATCAAAATAACCAAGAACGCGCACGAAGACAAAAGCTACTACAATAACCAGCGCCAAAATTAAAGCGGCCACCATATTAGAAGCCAGAGCCATGCAAAAGGCAGCTAAGCTGAAGAATACACACAGAGCATAAAGTATAGTGACTGCCTGTTTATGAGAATAACCTTTCCCCAGCAGTTTGTGATGGCAATGCTCTTTGTCTGCGGTAAATATAGGGACTTTTTTAAAAAATCTTCTGGCTATGGCTAAGAGAGTATCCATAATTGGCAGCCCAAGTGCAATAATGGGGACAAGGATTGAAGTTGAAACACAGCTTTTCTGTAAACCCAAAATAGCGAAACAAGCAATGTTAACTCCCAAAAACAGGCTTCCCGAGTCTCCCATAAAAATGCTGGCCGGATTAAGGTTATATGGGAGAAAGCCCAAAACCGCACCCCCCAGAGCCGCACCCAGAAGCGCCACCAGAGGGTTGCCTCGATAAAGCGAAAGGCTTACTGAGGTAAGACACACCATAATAGAAATACCGGCCGCTAATCCATCAATTCCATCTATGAGATTTATAGCATTGGTTATACCCGCAATCCACAGCACAGTAAACGGCATACTCAGCCAGCCTAAGCGGAAAGGCTCCCCAAAGGGATTGGAGATTATGTTAATACGAATATCAAAATAATACAGGATAATGGAGGCCAATATCTGCACCAACAATTTATGCCAGGCCCCGATACCCTTAATATCATCATAAACACCGGAAGCGAAAACAATGCTGCTGCCTATTATGAGTCCGGCAAGTAACTTCATTTTAATGAAATCAATGTGTTGCGATAAGTATATCACAGAAAGCGGCAGGAAAAAAGCGATATAGATAGATATTCCCCCCAGCCGGGGTATAGCCGCGCTATGTACCTTCCGCTCATCCGGGCAATCCACCAAGCCATTACCATTGCCGTATCTTCTAATAAGCGGCGTTATACCAAGCGAGATGAGAAAAGCCAGAGTAAAGGTAAATATCAAGCTGTCAGCCATAACATTTCACCTGCCTTAATGAGGATATGTATAGCAATCGTAAGGTAAACGCTCTTCCAGCGTATTAGCGCTTGCATTTTCAATATGTTATCTGTTGCCATATTTTAAAAATGTCTACGCCGCAGCGCTAACAACCGCTTGTGTTTACTCTGTCCAGATGCTGCGGCAGTATTTCTCCAGATTATGGACCAGCCTGGATAGCTGATGACCACGGGCGCTTGGTTTTTCCAGCTTCTTGCATAATGTACTATAATTCTTTATTTTTGCTCTTAACTCTCCAATATCATAAACCGCAATAATTCTATTTCCCTGTTCAAGCCGCCGGGCGAAATCAATTTGATGATCGTTGACATGTTCGCCATACTTGCTGTTATTACGGGGCGCCACAATGGGTATTTTCCCATACTGTAGGGCTAACATTATACTGCCTGGGCCGCCGTGGGCGATAACAATAGACGCCTCTTTAATATTCTCTATCATTTCCTGGTAAGTAATCAGGTCTTTGTAAGAGCAGAACCGGGGAATATAGGTGGAATAACCCGTTTGAATAAAAACATCCTCTGGAATTATCCCCCGCTCTTTTAGTTCATCAACTTCCTTTACCAATCTATTAAATTGGTACTCCCAGGTTCCGACGGTAACAAAAATCATAGCGCCTGCCCCCAAAACTCGCCCTTGTGATAAAATCGTTTCTGCTCTTCCCACTGGACTAAAAACTTATCCGTAATTGGGTAGAGGAGCCTGCCGGTCAGTGTAGCCGCATCTATGCGATCATAAACCTCCAGATAGATTAATTTTGCCCCCAACAGCTTGCCTCCATAAAAGAAAGGAACAGCCACTGCGGCGCCCGTTGAGATGACAAGCGAGGGCCTCTCCTTAAGCAGAATCTTAAATGCCAGCCAGGTATTCCTTATGTGGTTCATAATATTTCTTCTATTAAGGGGCTGATAAGCAAAATAAACCTTTTCCCTCTTCAGGAGAGATATGGCATCCGGTTTATCAAAGGTTACCCAAAACCTCTCATGTTTACCCCACCAGGAGCTTAAATTGTGTAACTGGATAAGATGCCCGCCTGATGAACATACTAGGCAGATTTTCACCTGTTTGCTAACCTCCAATACGGCAACAGACTAAAAGGGGTTTTGGGCCCGGATTATTCACAAATTCACGGCAAACATTGATAATATTATTTCAATACAACCACTTACAAAACAGCCGCCAAGAAACAAATTTTTTCATACAAATTACCGAAAACTTCCGCTATGGAAGCGACCAACTCCGAGCGTGTTTATGACCCCGAATTATTCGGGTGGGAGGCCAAATTTGAAATGTAAAGCTTACTTTTCAGCCAGCGCCAAAATATCGGGCATCCATTTTCCAGCGCCCATTTTTCTGAGCAGCCTGTCATAGGTTTCGGCAAGATTGGCCAGCATAGGTCTATTTCTGAAGCGAAAAGACAAGCTGGGATAAGCGCTGATCTTTACTTTCCTAAACCCCGTCTCTTTGAATGCAGCCCCGAGGTTGTCCATGGTCTTGTAAGCATAGAACACCGGGAAGGTACTGCCGTGCCGACACCCCAACAGGCGCTCATTTATAAACTTATGAAATGCGAGAGGGGTAAGCTTTGCCAACATCCCTTCCGCTGACCGGGGATTTGGTACCAGAAAAATGCAAATCCCACCCTTGCGGAGAACCTGATAACAATCATGAATCACCTTTTGATAGTCCGGTATATGTTCTAAAACCCAGGCGCTCATAATTACATCGCAAGCTGCGGCTTTGAAACAGAGGGAGGCCAAATCGTTAATTAAGAAATACCTGGCCTGGGAATTTTGCCGGGCATAACCATTTATGTCCACTCCAATAAGGGCGGCCTGGGGAACATGCTCTCGCAACAGCCCTCCCAGAACCGTACCTCTCCCGCAGCCGGCATCCACCACCACCGGCGGGTGGGGAAGCTTATCAAGGTGTGTTCGTAGAGCGCCAAAAGCCTCTCTTACCGTCTGGCGCAGCTCTGGGGGATCATTCATCTCTCTGTAGCCCTTATGTTATCTATCTTAAACACCAGCGTATCGGCAGCGGGGTTACGCATGGCAAAACAGGTGATGTTCTTGACCGATGTTCCGTTCAGCGGCAGCTCCAGTCGCTTCCATTTGGGGTGGGGCAGCGATATACTTGTGCTCCACTTTACCTCATTGTTTTCCAGCAGCTCCACCACCACCTTTCCCCCAGCTTCGGACTTGAGCCATAAACCGATTGCAGCCGGGTTAATATTGTCGGCCCAGTTTCCCGCCTCAATCCGCCTCGCCAGCCTTTGGCCGGGAGAGAGGGTTACCAAAGCCGCTCCATAGGTGTCCTTAATTGGCGGCAAGTCGTCCTTAATCCCCCGGATACTGCCCGTCCCTCCCCAGAACTTGCTGATCCCCGGCCCTAAGCCGGTCGGGTCCACCCTGCTCTGAGACGGCCTGTCCTGAGGCAACTGGGTTCCGTCCACCGCCTCAAAGGAATCCACCCCCCGCGCAACATCAACCAGGGCAAAGTAATACGGTGTTTTTCTGTAGCAGGGTGTTCTTCCATCGTATTTGACGATTTTCCATAAGGCGCCGGGAAAATCTTTTACTTGACCGGCGGATGATATCAGCCAGGTAAAATCCGCTTCAAATCCAAGTTTAGCCGTCAGTTGTTCAAATTCATAGGCCCCGTCATAATCATAGAATTTTGCCAGACGCCTGGACTCTTTTGTCTTCTTAAAATAGTTCCCGCCCTCAGTACGGATCAGTGGTTTATTAGGAATTTTCTCTCTTATTCGGCTTAAAAATTTCAGCTCATGAATGAGATTCTGTATCCCGATGCCATCCAATTGCTTATATAGCTGGGGGGGAAACATTAATTCCAGTCCCTTTTCATCCTGGGGGATTATATTCCCGAAGATAAGTTTTTTCTCTGAAGAAATACGATTAAGCCGCTTTCTCGCTTCGTTTATAATGAAAACCACGCCTTCCCAACGGCGCACTATATCGCGTGCAAAACGCCCTGCCAAAAGCCTCTTATTGATCATTACAGGTTCGCCAAGTATGTTATAGGCTGTTAACGCTTTCTCCCGGGAAAATTCTTTAAAAATAGCCTCCATAAAATTTATATATGCCGTCCTGAGATTAGTTTCCTGCAAGACACTGCTGGCATCGCTAAATCCACGAGTATTAAGGATCCAACGAGGCATAGTCCAGTTTCCCTGTTCTCTCCAGAAAGAACAATGGACAGCCAAACAAATTTTTATGCCTTCTTGCTGAGCTACAGTTAAAGCATAATGAACAGCCTGGACTGTATCGGCAGCCAATACTCCTTTCTCCTTCTCCCACTGCCGCCAGCTAATGGCCAACATAACATTTTTTATACCGTCTTCCGCTAACATACGGAAATCTTTGGCCAGCCTGTTTTTGTAATCTGAGGGATGGACCCTGTATTTTATCCCCACCTCTAAACCGTAAGCAGAAGAGAAACAATTAAGCAGTGCAAAAAATACCATTATAAACAGGTTTACCTTAAACCCGAGCATAACCAGTCCCTCTTCCTTCTCTCTTGTAACATAGATAACTAGCGGTAATTAACCCCCAAAACAGCCACACCAATTGGAGGAAGATGGAATCGATGTCAATATCAATAACCAGGGCCTGAACTAATAAAGCCACTAAGGCCATAGAGAGAAATTCCCCCACTTTTCTTAAAAAAGGATCCGTTTTCTGCCTGATAAGCCGCTCCAACATCAAAAACAAATTGAAAATAATGGCCGCAAACGCCATAAACCCCAATATTCCCTGTTTATAGAGGATGCCTACGAATGTACCGTGGGAAGCCATGGGAGGCAAGTCCGGCCTGCCGGGAATATCCAGTTGGGTTCCATGTCCTAGCAGCGGCAGCTCCATAAAAGATTTGAAAGTTGCATTGTAAATTACTTCCCGGGGATCTTTACGCGCAAATCCCTTTTCAACCCTTTGCTGGAACATTTCTACCGAGGGTAGAGTGTAATTGAGCAATAGTACAACCAGGAACACCAAAATGGTAAAAAACATCTTCTTTAGCCAGAAGCCCTTTTTTCGGACCCCCAAATAGCCCAGTCCAACCAGCAAGGCTATTATTCCTCCCCGGCTCAAGGTATAACTCAGGCTGATAATTGAAAGAATAAGAGTTGCCAGCAGAAAACACTTAAGCAACCTTCTCTTTGTGGTCCCCCATAAAATAAACTGGATAGGAATGGTTAAGTCTATTAGTCCTGCTAGCGGGTTAGCGAAAGCAAAAAAAACTTTTAGACGAAAAACATCTATGAGCGGAGCATGTAATATTTTAGCCGGCTTTTTGAGGAATAGGGCCCGGGCAAATTTCAGGTTTTTTATCTTGCCCGGTAATATATGATATAGGGGTGCATAGAACTCAAAGTCTAATATATTTGCAATTACCAGCGCCCCTATAAATACAGTAATGAAGGTAAAGATGGTTAGCGCCCAGAAAACATCTGTTAAATCCTTTTCTGTTTTAACTGCCGCCACCGTTAGGAGGAAAATCACTCCCCCGGAAAAGTACATGGAAAAATTTCTGGCGAAGGTAATAAGTCGGACGCTGTTCTGAACAAAAAAACCGGAACAAAGATAAAAGAGCAGGAACACAAAAACCGCATGGATTATGGGAATGGATGGAAATAAGCGTCTCCCGCTTTTAGCGCTTATTAGAATAAATTTAGCTAGAAAGAGCATGGCCAAAAACGGCCATCCCAATTGATCAAAACCAAGCAGCCAGAAAAGGGGTATAAAAATTATCAAATAAATTACATCTTTTAACAGTGGAGTAGTAAGGAAGGGAATTTTAAGCGGGATGGCAGCAATTGCCGAATTGGATTTTGTTGTCATTCTAAATAACCTAGTTCACGCAATCTTTGTTCAATAACTTTTTCGTCATCCTGGGAATAAGATGGGACATATGTCTCTGTATTAATGGCAGTTTCTTTCTTGAAATGAAGTTGCTTCCGCTCCTGGAATACCTCATTGAAGGCTTCCAATAACACTCGGCCCTCGCAATAATCCGGAACTTCCAGCCCTAAGCAATATAGAATGGTAGGGAAAATATCAACCAGATTGGCTTTATTTATTTTGGTGTTCTCTTTTATAAAAGGACCAGAAAAAACCATGATCCCATCCTGTTGATGGGTTCCCATAAGGTCTCGTCTTATCCGGTTCTTAGTCACAATTTTACTGTTATCCTGAAATATACTGCTTCGAAAATAGTATCCTTCTTCCGGAACTATTATAAGGTCGGGTGCATCTCCAATCTTGGGGCCGCTGTAAACCTCCTCCCTCCTATAAACTTTGGCCACCACTGGTTTATTGGTTTCAGGATTTTTTATTTCACCGGCAGCGGCGGCAATATAATCCCTTAATTCCTCATACTCAGAACCCGGATTAACCACGCCGAGAGGCTCTCTCCCTTTAAGATTAATGTATATATGTCCATAAATGGAGCCATTGACCACAAAAGCCTTGGTCTTTTCCCAATTAATCATTTTAGTCCCGATATTTTCCTGAATATCCCTTCGCTTTCTCTTATAAAACCATTTACTCAAATGAAACTTATCAAATCGGAGCAGGAAGCGCGCTAAGTTTAAAAAATAATAAGAGAGGGCGGTCGGTTTTAAAACCAGCAGCCCTTTTTCAATTAAAAAATTATTTAGCCGAACAGTGTAGTCAGAGGGGCCAAAACCATGGTCGGACATAACTATTTTGAGACAATTGTCCGGCAGCGCCGATTGAATGCGGCCAAATTCCTTGTCAATAGCCCTAAAGAATTCCTCCACCCTTTCTTTGTCTTTCCCGGCTGAAATTTCCCCCTCCAAATAAGGGTAAAGCTGATGCTGCAAAATATCCACAGACAGGATATGTACCATCGCTACATCCCACTCCCCCTTCCCCATCAAATAACGGGTGGCATTAATTCGTTTCGTCTCCGTATCTATTAACTCCTCCACGAATTTTACCAGTCCCTTTCTGGCAAAAACACCTCCGGTGGTTACGATCTTATAGTTTTTGATTTCTCTCAAAATTTCTTTGGAAAGCTCCGGCGGGTAAGTAAAAGTACAATTTGTATTTGGGGTAAGCATACCGCTTATTAGATAACCATTCACCTTGGGGGGCGGATAGGTGAGCGGTACACTGACGCTTATAATTTTTTTCCCCGCATCAGAAAGAATTTGCCAGAGCGTCTTATGGGTAATATGTCTGGAATTCACAAGTACGGTGTTATAGCTGCCACTTTTATACTGCCCAAATTCATATACACCATGGCTTCCAGGATTAACGCCCGTTAGGAAAGTGGACCACGCAGGCGCAGTAAGGGGTGGTATGGTAGACATTAACACACCGCTAACCCCTTGTTGGATTAGGCGGCCTAAATTGGGCATTTTCCCCTTTTTTATAAGGGGAGTTAACACTCGCCAGGCAGCCCCGTCTAAACAAAAAATGAACACCTTGGCGTTCTCTTCTTTACGTTTCATACCATCTATATCCTCTTGATTTGGCCGCTGCTCCGACTATTTGGGGTACAGCCCAAGTCCTAAGAGCTATTTTTGAGCAATTACCACCACAAAGCTTTTAATTCAGACCTCGTAAATATGGGTGAAAATCAGTCCATTTTTTGGACACTTCATGGAGGATAGAATTGTATTTCGGGAATCCTTCCCGAAATAAATCCGCTGTTATCACGACATGGATCTGTTTCGGGAGGGACTCCCGAAACACGAGACACGAGTGTCCAAACACGAGTGTCCAAAGTTCTAATACCAATTTGCTGTCAGATGGTAACATCTGACAGCACCCCCATACCTGCCAGCTGTGGCGTCAGGAGTTACCTCCTGACACAATTCTTTAATCTTTGATAGCGGATTGGTATAAGAGCTACTTTTGAGCAATTACCACCACAAAGCTTTTAGTCAACTCTTCTTCAGAATATGTTTTTAATTCCGCCTTTATTTGTGGAGTAAGTAATGACTGGCCCTCATACCTGTCATTAATCCACTCTACAATCTTTAAATTACTGCTAAATATTTCATAAAAATCCTTTTCCCTGAGTTTGTTTAGATAAACATGATTATTGTTGAGACGCATTTTATCTCTCAGGTGATCCCAAGGGGGAGCGCCGGGGGGCGGATTTGTATCCGGATGGGCCCACGCCAGGTTATGGCCGCCCGTAATGCTGCTGTATAAATGAATCCTGATGTAACATACCCCGCCTTCCTTCAGCGCCCTCTTCATTTCCACCACCGCCTTTTCCACATCGGGGATATGCTCAAATACGGCATTAGAGATAACTAAATCAAAACTGCCGTCTTTATAAGGCAATTGGGTAGCATCTGCGGTTTCCAGCCTTAGACTATCAAAGTCAGGGCGAAACCCCGCTAACCGCCCTAACTGCTGATAGAACATTTTATCAAACACCAATTCGCGTACCATACACCTGAAAAGCCGCTCTATTCCATTAAAATGATATATATTAAGGTATTTTTTTAAACTAATACCCGGCTTAATAAAACAGGTGTCTATTCCTACGACAATGTTTTTTGCATAATTAGAGAATAATAAGGTCAACGGGCATCTCTGGCCGCAACCAATATCCAGGATTGTTTTGCGGTGAATTTCTCCCCCCAAACAAGCCTCCAGGCGCTCCTTCATGGGCATGAAGACTTCCATATACTCACTAAAAGCAAGCCTGCCGGGACTGAAATTACGCCGCACTAGTACCCAATAATTTCTGAGCCTGGATGATATATCTTGATAAGGTATATAATATTGAGGCATCGGCATAAAGTCAGCGGCAGTTATTTTACCCTAAGTTATTCACCGCAGGGAACGCAGAGGGGCGCAGAGAATTTTTGAACTTAGCGCACCGCTGGTGCGGACTTTTTGTGGTTCCCTCCCCCTTGATGGGGGAGGTTAGGCGGGGGTGATAGGGTAACTCCAAGAGGTTCCCCCTCCCCTTGATCCCCTCCCACCGGAGGAGGGGGAAAATGGAAATTCCTATACTATCCAGTTAGCTTACTACTCCACCCAGCTTTCTTTTGATAGCAAAAACCACCTGTTCATCGCCGTCTGCCAGCCCCCCCAGGTAAACGCCGGCCACATAAGCCGCCATCATCAGACTAATGGCCGCCGCTAATTGAAGGGAATTACCTATCAGGAACATTTTGGTTAAAAAGCTACAGAGGAGTAATATCCCCACTCCAACGGAAACCGGCTTCAACACTGCTAAACTATAGGGCTGAATTCCCAACAATAAATAGACCTCTACCAAGCGCAACAAATTTATGGCTGAAAGAGAAATTGCCGTCGCCAGGGCGGCCCCCGAAATACCATATCCAGGGATTAATACATAGTTCAACAGGATGTTTAGCAAGCAGACCAGCGCCGCATTGAACAAAGCAATGCCTGTTTTGCCTGTCATAGTCAACATGCACCCCACCGAACCGGTACCTAAGTTAACCGCCTGCCCGATCGCTAAAATAACTAAACATATTCCTCCGACAGCAAATTCAGACCCCATGATCCCCATTACTTCCTTAGAAAATAGCGTTAAAACCAGGTAGATGGGGAGTGAGATGGTAATTATCCAGCGGGTTACTGTTTTGAACATTCTGCCTAGTTTTTCATGCTCCTTCCGGTGGTAAAGATCGGCAATCATAGGGGCAAAAATAGCGTTGAAAGAATATTGTATTATAACCCCCAGGATGGCAAGCTGAGCCGCAATGCCATAGATGCCCACTTCTTTGGACCCTGTAAAATAGCCCAACATTAATATGTCAATGCGGGTCTGGATTATCCAAAAAGAGGTCATCAAAAACAGGGGAGCGGAATAGGTAAAAAGTTCTTTCAATTCATACTTGGGCAGGAGAGACCTTTTAAATAGCGGCGTTACTCTGTTGACCGCCATTACTCCATAAACACAGGCGATTACCGAGGTGAGGACATAAGATATAACTGCTGCGCCGAGCCTAAAGCCGAAAAAATAAAAAATGAAGAAGATAATTATGGGCAGCCCGGGTTCTATAAAACCCTTTATACAAGCATGATATTTCATCTTATAAAAGGCTTGCAGACCGGCTACCAATATCACTGATACCGACACAAAGGGCAGGCTCCAGGAAATTAATCTTATGACTTGGGCTAAATCCGGCTTATGGAAGATACTTACCGCCCAAAATTCCGCCGTAAGAAACAACCCCAGGCCAAAAATCAAGCCAAAGGTGAAACTAAACAAAGCGCCGACGAGAAAACTCCCTTTGGCCCGGCTTAAATCTCCTTCACCCCGATAAAGAGCCACATACCTCAATGTCCCGTTTCCCAAGCCTAGACGGGCAATCATAGACGTAATCATCACCATAGTTATCCCCAGGAAATAAAGCCCCAGGGCTTCCGCCCCGAGAAATCTGGCCAGGATAAAACTAAGCAAGTAAAGCAGTATCCCCTTGGAAATGTAACCTACAAGGGCCATACCAGCCCCCTTGGCAACCGTGGCAAGTTCCCCTTCCGCCACTGCCTTCTCCCTGGTAGA